>NZ_JBMDJT010000045.1:0-20014 GCF_057809335.1 Microbacterium sp. FG3
GCAACCGCGGCCTGAAATCCACAAAGAGATCGTCTACGAAGCTTGACACAGCCCACGTACGGGATCGACGCCGCCGCCACGCGCGCAACCCTCGCCGCATCCGGGCACCCCATCGTCGTCCTCGCATCCGGCATCGCCCGCCCCTACCCGGCAGGCAACACCGGCCTGCTACATCAGGTCACCGAGCACGGCCTCGTGCTCACCGAGACCCCGCCGAGTCTTGCACCGACCCGCTCCCGGTTCGTTGCACGCACCCGCATCCTCGCAGCGCTCGCCGCTGCAACCGTGATCGTAGAGGCCGGAGCACGCTCGGGCGCACCCCAGGTCGCGCACACCGCGCACCGCCTCGCGCGCACGGTGGGAGCAGTGCCCGGCCCGATCACGAGCACCACCAGCACAGGATGCCACCTCCTCATCCAAGCGGGCATCGCCCGCCTCATCACCAGCGCCGACGACCTCGCCCCCACCGTGGACGAATAACCGCCAGCACCCCGGACGGTGCCGACCCCCCACCATGAGCTACGGTCGGCACCGCCCGAACCCTTCTCACGCCGCGCTCCCGCCCCCGATCCTCGCCTCCAGCATCATGTCCAGTCCACACGCCCAGCCACCGGCACCTGTTCCGCCGCTTCTCTACCCGAAACCGGCTCCGCGGACCTCCTCCACCACGCCGCGCACCTGTCCTTCTCACAGTCGGATACACGTCTTGCATTTCCACGGCGGATACCCCTCCGGGGTATCCGCACCGGATGCGAGCCGAGGTGGCGGTCGCAGTCGATGGTGTGTCAGACCAGGCCAGCGACCCAGGCCGCCAGATCCTCACCGACGACATCGAAACGACCGGGGTCCAGGTCGCCCAAGTCGCTCGCATACACCGGGGAGTCGGGCGTCGCGGCATGGAGCAGGAACCCGCGCCCACCGGAATCATCACCGAACACCACGAACCCCGGCGCATACTCGGCCACCTCGAACGTCACGTTCCGCTCCACGATGTCCGCCGCCTCGTAGACGGTGATCCCGGCGTCGGTGAGGAAACCGTCGCACGCCTCGTACAACCAGGCGAGCTGCGCGTTCAGCCCGCCCGGCAACGCCGCGTGCGCCTGCAACACCACCTCCGGCCGCGAGGCAGCACGCAACCCCGGCAGCGTGCGCGGGATCGGAAAGCCAGGCATCCCCTGACGCTACCCCCGGTCGCGATGCAACACCTGGACGCAACATCGCCCTCGGACGCGCGGTCGCCGGTAGCGCGGTGCGTGCAACTCCGCACTGGCCGATGTCCCCAGACCCCGGTAGAATGGGAACTACCCGGCGGGCGAACACGCATCAACTTTCAGGAACGCTCCACCCTGGTGGAGCAATCGGGGCCCAGCCACCAACGATCGCCGAGCACATCGCGCTCTCGTCCTGGTGGAGGCCCGACATGTTCCTCATCCTTCTCTTCATGCGCCCCGCAGCCGCGGTGTACGGCTGGTGTCAGCAGTGGCTGCCCAGCAACCGCATCGTCTGGCACCTCCACACCCGCCGCGGGCTCCGCTGGGGCATCCCCACCATCCTCCTCGGCGGCACCTACGCCGTCGCCGGCATCGGCTGCTACGGAGCCGTCCTCCTCGGCCACACCGGATGGTGGTATCTCGGCATGGTCGTCTGCTGGTGGACCGCGCTCAAGCTCATCGGCCACGGCCTCTACGCCACCATCGCCCTGCCCATCGCCCGCGCACACGAGAACCTCGCCGTCCGCCGCGCCATCCGCGACGAGCGCCGCGCCCACGCAACCCAGGACGACACGCCTGCACGGCGCTGGACCGCGCAAGAGCGTAGGCAGATCACCCGAGAGGTGCGTCGCGAGATGCTCGCCGGGTAAGCCGTGGCGACAGACGTGGGTCTGTCCGATGAACGGTGTGTGGGGCCCGGCGGTTTTCAGTGCAAAGGTGATCGCGAACGCGTTTAGCGCGGGCTTCCCCCTCATCACCCAGCGTGCCCTTCCGCCGCCAGTCGGGTCAAGCGACCGCGTGACGAGATACAGGCACTTGATCGCGGCGGCCTCGTTCGGGAAGTGCCCGCGCGCCCGGACGGCCCGCCTGTACCGGGCGTTGATTGACTCGATCGCGTTGGTGGTGCAGATCACGCGGCGGATCTCGACGTCGTATTCGAGGAACGGCACGAACTCCGCCCAGGAGCTGCGCCAGAGATGCACGATCGCCGGGTACCTCTCGCCCCACTCGGCGGCGAACTCCTCGATCCTGTCCTTCGCTGCCTGCTCCGACGGGGCCGTGTAGACGGGCTTGAGGGAACGGACGATCGCGTCGCGGTGTTGCCGCCCGGCGTAGGAAGCTGTTGCGGATCAGGTGGACGATGCACTGCTGGACGACCGTTTGCTCCCAGGTGGTGTTGATCGCCTCCGGGAGACCCTTCAGCCCGTCGCAGACCGCGATGAGCACGTCCTCGACGCCCCGGTTCTTCAGCTCGGTGAACACCTGCAGCCAGAACCTCGCGCCTTCCTGACCGTCACCGGCCCAGATGCCGAGGATATCGCGTTCCCCGTTCACGGTGACGCCCATCACGACATAGAACGGGGTGTTCCTCACCTGCCCGTCACGGACCTTCACGACGATCGCGTCGACGAAGATCACCGGGTAGAGCGGATCCAGCGGCCTGCTCGACCATTCGGTGAGTTCCCCGGTGACCTTCTCGGTGATCCGGCTGATCGTGTCCTTGGAGACCTTCGCCCCATAGACCTCGTCGAAGTGCGCGGCGATCTCACCCGTGGTCAGCCCCCGCGCGGTAAACGAGAGCACGATCTGATCGACCCCGTCCAGCCGGCGCTTCCTCTTCGGGACGATCACCGGTTCGAACGAGCCGTCACGGTCTCTGGTCACCTCGATCTCGACGGGCCCGATCTCGGTGAGCACCGTCTTGACCCGCGTCCCGTTACGCATGTTCTCGCCGATTGGGGTCCCGCCGTGTTCGTGGCCGAGGTGCTCGGTCAACTCGGCATTCAGCGCGGTCTCGAGGACGTTCTTCGTGAGCTGGCTGAGCAGACCGCCGGGCCCCGTCAAGCTCACGCCCTGCTCCTTCGCCTGCGCGAGCAAGCGTTCTGCGAGTTCTTTCTGATCGATGATCTCCCCGGTCACGGGATCAATCATCTCGTCGTCAACAACGACAGTGGTCGTGTCAGCCACGGCCATCTCCTTACGGATCAGGCCGGACCCCTCACACACCATTATTCAGACAGTCCCGGCTGACCTGCTTCATTGTTACTCAGACAGCCCCCCGCGAAGAGCCGGATTGCCTTCTACTTTCCTCCGGTGAAGGCGATGCCGTTGATGAACTGCTTCTGTAGTAGTAGGAAAAGCAGCACCATCGGCACTTGCGCCATCAGGGCTCCTGCCATCAGTACGGGGTAGTTGGTGCTGTACTGCCCGACGAGGAAGGACAGCCCCGCGGAGAGGTTGAGAGTGCTCGGGTCGTTATTGACGATGAGGGGCCACAGGAGCTCGTTCCACGAATAGAGCGCTGTGAAGATCGTCAGCGTGATGAGCCCGGGTTTCGCCAGTGGGAGCATGATCACCCAGAAGGTGCGGAAGTGGCCGGCCCCGTCGATCTTTGCTGCTTCCTCGAGCTCTCGTGGCAGGCTCATGAAGAACTGGCGCATGAGGAAGGTGCCGAAGGCGCTGAAGATTCCGGGGATGATGAGCGCGGGCAGGGAGTTGAGGATGCCCCATGCCGACATGATCTCGTATTGGGGCAGGAGGTAGAGCTGTGATGGCACCATCAGGATCGCCAGGATCGCGAGGAAGAGGATGTTCTTTCCTGGGAACATGAGGCGCGCGAAGGCGTAGCCGGCAAGGGCGCAGAAGAGTGCTTGCCCCACGGAGCGCACTCCCACTGATGCGATGGAGGTCATCAGTTGCGCACCGAATGGGATCGAGGACAGCGCTGTCGTGAAGTTGGTGAGGCTCCACTGGTCGGGTAGGAGGGTCGGGGGCACGCGCAGTGCCTCGGCGGGGGTCTTGAATGCCGTGAGAATCTGCCACGCGAAGGGCGCGATCATGATGGCGGCGCCGGCGCTCAGCAGTAGATAGGTCGCGGCGTCTGCGAGGCGGCGTGGGCTGCCGGGGAGCGTGTGGTTAGGCATAGTGAACCCACTTGCGTTGGAGCCGGAATTGGATGGCGGTCAGCGCCAGGACGACGATCATGAGGGCGCAGGCGATTGTCGCCGCGTAGGCGCGATCATGGACGAGGAAGCCCGCCTTGAAGAAGTAGTAGACGACTGTCTGCGAGGCCGAGATGGCCGGGTTGTCGGCACCGACCATGATGTAGATCAGGTCGAATGCCTGCATCGAGTTGATGAGCGTGATGACGGTCACGAAGAACAGCGTCGGGGTGACGAGGGGAACCGTGATGCTGCGGAACTCCCGGATAGGTCCCGCGCCGTCGAGCCATGCCGCCTCCCGGTACTCGCGAGGGATTCCCTGCAGGCCCGCGAGCAGGATCACGATGTTCTGGCCGAGCGTCGCCCACACTCCCACCAGGGCGACCGCGACGAGCGCCGTGCGACGGTCGGCGAGCCACGGCATCCCCTCGATCCCGATCGTCCTGAGCAACTGGTTGAGCAGTCCGAAGTCGCCGTTGAGCAGAAGCGACCACATCATGCCGACGGCGACGGGCAGAGTCACCACCGGTAGGAAGTAGAGCACCCGGAAAGCACCCTTGAATCTCAGCCCGTTTCGATTGAGCAGCACCGCGATAACGAGGGCCAGGGGGATCCCGATGATGCTGATGGCGGCGTATATGCCGCTGTTGCCCAGTGAGCGCCAGAACTCCTCGTCCGCCCAGAGCCGCTGATACTGGGTGAGACCGGACCAGCTCTCCCCGCGGAACGCCCCGGTCTCCATGAACGACAGGAGCAGGGTGCGCAGGATCGGGTAGAAGTAGAAGATCGTCGTCCCGACCAGGAGGGGAAGAAGCATCAGATAGGCCGCGGTGCTCTCCCGGCGTGCGGCGCGCCGGGAGACCACCGCGCGCTGCCGGGTTCGCTCGCCCGGCCGAGCGGTGTTCGTGCTCATTCGTCGTCGAGGGCCGCTTGCACTGCCTCGTGGAGTGCAAGCGCTCCGTCGTGAACGGTCTCGGACAGTTCCCACACGGGGGTGAGCTCGTTGATTTGTGCGTCCATCCACACCTGGGAGTGCACGGAGCGTGGGAAGGCGATCCCGGTCGCGGCGGCTTCGCTGAACGGTGTGAGATCGAACGCGTCGGCATACGTCGCGATGAGGGCTTCGTTCGCCGTGTCGTCCACGGTGAAGCCGACCCCGTTCTCCGCGTAGACCTCCGCGGCCTCTTGGGATGCGAGGAAGGCGACCAGCTTGTTGGCCGCATCGGCGTGCTCGGTCGTGGCGGAGATGACGTTGCCCAGACCGTGGATGACGGCGGCGTTGCTCTCTGGCCCGTAGGGCAGGGAGGCGACGCCGATCGAGCCGGTTGCCCCGAGCTCCGACTCCGAGAAGCTCAACGAGTTCCACGACCCGCCCCACAGCATGGCGAGCTTGCCCGACGTGAACAGGTCGACGACGTCCGTGTCCGCCATCTGGGCGAGTGTGGGCGAGGAGCCATCCTCCAGCAGGTCGACCCAGAACTGCAGTCCGTTTTCGGTCTCGGGAAGGTCGTAGCCGCTCGTTGTGCCGTCTGCGCCGACGGCGAAGCCGCCTGCTTGGTAGATCGTGTTGTAGAAGGCCGTGTGCTCGCTCAGCTGGGCCGCCGTGCCCCAGATCCCCGCCGCGGTGTTGGTGAGCTCCGCGGCGATCCTGCGGTAGTCCTCCCACGTCCACTCCGGGGTCGGGTAGTCGATGTCGGCGGCGTCGAAGATGGCTTTGTTGTACCACACGGCGATCGTGTCGAAGTTGCTGGGCAGGGTGTAGAGCTCGCTGTCCCATGTGTAGAGCTCGATGAGTCCTTCGGGAGCCGAGGAGTCCGCCGCAGTCTGGTCGGTGAGCGGCTGGATGACCTGCTCGGAGGCATAGAGGGGGAAGTTCGCCCCGTTCATCCAGAAGACGTCCGCGACCTCGCCTCCTGATGCGGCTGTCTGCAGCTTCGTCCAGTAGTTGTCCCACGGCGTGAGCTCGATCTTCACTTCGATGTCCGGGTTCTCCTGCGTGAACAGGTCGAACATCTTCTCGTAGGTTGGTCGTTGGGATTCGTCCCACATCGCAAAGGTGAGCGTCGTGCCGTCACCATCCGCTGGGGATGCCGAGCAGCCTGGGGCGAGAGCGGCAACCACGGCCATGGCCGCGATGCCGAGTACAGACTTCCTGTTCATTGCGCTTTCCTAACTGTGTTTGCTCTGGGTATGGAAACGCCGGAGCGAGTGCTTGCTCGGGTGGGTCAGGCGAGCCTTCCGGCGAGGCTCGCGAACGACCGTCCGGCGTCGGCGTAGGACGGCGGTTGCTCGTCGAGGGCGTGGAGGAGACGATCCTTGATCATGAACGCGTATGTCGTGTTGCCCAACGGCGAGTAGTGGCCGTTGTAGAGACGCCCTACATACTCCCGGGGCGACAGCGCGTAGGCCGCGTAGTCATTCGCATGGAGTTCCAGGGCGTCGATGACGGGGAGCCCCAGTTCCGCGAGGTCTTGCAGAACGGGGGTGTCCGGCCGCCGCCCAGTCCGCAGGAACGCCGCGACCTCCTCTGACGGATAGGTCAGCAAGACCACGAGAGTCTTGTTACTCGCTCGCATCTGCTGGGCGAGGTCGGCGAGGATGGACTTGGTCGCCCGGTACGCCGACCGCGTCCACAGCTGTTCTGCTCGATGGCGCGCGGGCAGGTCGTGATCGATACCCAACGTTTCGGTGAGATCGGCGTAGTCGTCGGCGAATGAGTAGTCGCCGGTGATATCGGCGGCGATCTTGCGTACGATCAGGTCCTCACCGAAGGTCTCCACGAGGAAGTCGAGGTCGGTGAGCTGGTAGAGCGACTCCGGAGTCGGGCAGGCGTTGGGGCGGGTGACCAACTCCGAGGAGGAGGCGTCGATACGCACGTGCTCCCAGGGATTGGCGTGGAACATGCTCGTCTTCAGCCCGCGATCGTACTCGCTGAGCCAGCTACCGACGCGGATGCGGCGGTAAGAGTCAAGGCTGCGGAAGTGGTCGTCGAGGTAGATGTTCAGCAGGACGACGGATGCGCCGTCGTCGGAGAACTCGAGACGCTTGAGGCGTTGGACTGCGTGATACACGCCGAACCCGCCCACGCCGAAGTTCAATATCGGCTCCCCGAAGTGTGCCGCCAGCGCCTCCTGCCAGGTCTCGCCATCACTGACCTGGTGGCACTGTGTGAAACTGTCCCCGTATGTGTGGATGCGCGACGTCGCCTCGGGGTAATTAACGACGCGTCGCTCTCCTCGCCGTCCATACCGGTAATAGCTCAGCGCCCCGTCGATGTTGTCCGGTACGTCGGAGGGATGCGGCAAGTAGCCGAGCTGTGCGTCGAAGCGTGCCCATTTCGGCGCATTCGGATCGAGGAACCGATCGACTTCGACGCGGGTCACCAGCGTCCTCTCCAGCAGGTCTCGTACACCAGCGTCCAACATCGGGCTCCTTCTTGAGTCTGTGTTCCGGCGACGCTATCGACTCCCTCGGATTTACGCAAGCAATTTGCGCATAATCCCGAAAGATCCGCAATGTGACTTGCGGTGTGCCGCGTACAGTTGATGGATGCGTGTGACCTTGGCCGATATCGCCGAAGCAACGGGTGTGAGCGAGTCCACCGTGAGCCGGGTGCTCAACGGCAAGCCGGGGGTATCTGAGGCGACTCGTCGGCGGGTGCGGGAGGCTCTCCGGCGGACGGAGTATCTGGACGAGCGGGAGCTGCCGTCCTCCCAGGTCGTCGGGGTGCTGTTGCCCGAACTGCACAACCCGATCTTCGGTTTGTTCGGCCGGCAGCTCGATATGCAGCTGTCGTTGCAGGGGGTGCGCGCGATCGTGGCTCAGGGGCGGACAGTGGAGGATGAGGACGACTTCGCCGAGTTTCTCTTGCGCAACTCTGCGTTAGGGCTCGTCATCGTGGCGGGCTCTACGAGCAATGGGACCCGCAGGCCGGAGAGTTTGCGATCTCTCGTCGAGCGAGGGCTCCAGGTTGTTTCCATCAACGGTCCCTCCGGTGTGAGCGAGGCGCCGACGCTGTCGACCGACTTCTCCGCCGGTGTGGAGCGGGCGATCCGCCATCTGCGGAATCTGGGGCATGAGCGCATCGGGCTCGCCACCGGCCCGCCTGCGGTGTACTCGGCGCAGTTGCAGATCGCCGGCTTCGCGCGAGAGGCCGGCGCGGCCGAGCGTGGGCTCGTGGTCTCCGGGCTTTACAGCATCGAAGGAGGGGACATGTCCACGACGGAGTTGCTGCAGAAGGGTGCGACGGCAATCGTCTACGGCAGCGACATCATGGCGCTCGGCGGGCTGCGGGCGGCGGCGCGCAACGGACTTTCCGTCCCCGGCGACCTCTCCATCGTGGGTCTGGACGATTCGGCCTTCATGCTCTTCACCGATCCATCGCTGACAACGATCAGGCAACCTATCGAGAGCATCGCGGAGGAGGCCGCGCTTTTCCTCGTCCGCCGGCTTGTGGAGACATCCGGGGCTCCCTCTATGGTTCTCTTCCAGCCGGAGCTCGTGGTGCGTTCGTCCACGGGCGCGGCGACCGCCGTCGAGTCGGGCGTGGACGGGTAGTGCCACGTCCTCGGCTACGAGCCGTGGCTGACGACGTGAGCGGTGTGTCGAACGATGAGCGAGCAGGGTTGGAAGGTGAAGTCGTGTGGGGATGCGGGGCCGGACAGCGTCTCGAGCAGTAGCCGGGTTGCGTGTTCGGCTTGTGTGGCGGGGTCTTGACGGATTGTCGTGAGCTCGAGGAGCTCTGCGATGGGGCTGTCGTCGAAGCCGATGACGGAGAGGTCGTCGGGGACGGAGAGTCCCATTCTCCGCGCGGCTTGGATGGCCCCGGCGGCGAGGAGGTCGGACTCCGCGATCACGGCGGTGGGCGAGTCTGGTCGCGCTAATAGGGCGGCCAGCGCGGATGCGCCGGACTCCGCATCGTCGCCGGCGGCGCGGATGACCAGTGCGGGATCGAAGTGTTCGCCCATGGCTCGGTGGAATCCGTTGCCGCGTTCCTGCGCGACGTAGTTGACGCCGTTCGCGGGCGTGGAGCCCTGGATCAGCCCGATGCGGGTGTGTTGCAGTTCGAGCAGATACCGGACGCCGGTCGCGATCTCCGCCTCGTTGTCGACGGTGACGAACGAGAACCGGTCCAGCACCGTGCCTACTCCGATCGCGGGGATGTCTGACTCGCTGAGGGCCTTCTCCTCGTGGGGGAGGAGGGAGGTGGACACGACCAGGGCGCCGTCCGCCCTGCCTGCGAGCCCCGGGCCGCTGAGCAGACGGGAACGGACATCCTCTGCGCTGATGTTGAAGAGTGCGATGTCGTGGCCCGATGCGTGCAGGATCGCGCTGGCCCGTGCGATCGCCGCGGACTGATACCACTGTTCGGGCGCGGTGACGATGAGCGCCACGGTGTTGGTGCGCCCCTTTGCCAGGCGGGAAGCTGAGGGGGACACCGTGTAGCCGACCTCTCGCGCCAGCTGTGTGACTCGGCGGCGCGTGCGATCGGATACACCCGGCTTTCCGCTCAATGCCCGGGAGACCGTGGATACCGACACGCCGAGCATCTCCGCAAGCTGTGCCATGTCAGGCCGGAGCGACGCCATGAGGAGACTCTAAACAACGCAAGCGCTTGCGTCAATTTCCTCTCCCTGTCGTACCGGAAGCGAATATACTCTGAACGGACCGCTGAGCAATGAGGTGAGGTGGGCAGCGCATCAGCGCAAGCGTTTGCGAAGGAGAGCATCCTGAACACTCCGTGGGAGCGAGTTCGAGACGACGTGATCGTTGTGTACGACACGTGCCGCTGTTATGTCGTGCGCACGGGCCCCCGCACCGCGATCGCGATCGATTTCGGGTCGGGGGCGGTGCTGGACCACCTCGCCGAGGCGGGCCTCGGCGAGCTCACAGATGTCTTCATCACCCATGTCCATCGCGACCAGGTGCAGGGACTTGACCGTCTCTCTGCCGACGTGCGCGTGTGGGTCCCCGCCGGAGAGCACGATGTCATCGCGCATGCCGAGGAACACTGGGCCCGCCAGTCCCCGCTGAACGACTACGTTCTGCGGGAGCAGCGGTTCACCCCACTGCGCTCCACCCCTCACGCCGTGCCCCTCGACGATCACGAGGAGAGGACGATCGGTGATATCCGTCTCGTAGCGCTGCCGACCCCCGGGCACACTGTCGGGTCGGTGTCGTATCTCGTCACGACGCGCACCGGTACGTTGCTCTTCACGGGCGATGCGATCGCGGCGCCGGGCAAGGTCCACTCGCTCGCGGCGCTGCAGTGGAACTATGTTGGGGTCGAGGGGGCCGAGTCAGCGATCCTCAGCGCGCTGGAGCTCGGCCGCCACCATGCCGACGTGCTTCTGCCGTCGCACGGAGAGCCGATCACGGACCCGGGCGAAGCCCTCCGCCTGCTGGCGGACAACCTGCAGGACTACGTGGATCTCCACGAGTACCACCCGAAGCCGCCGGTGAATCGTCGCCCGATCCGGACGTGGGCGGCCGCGCCTTACGTCGAGGTGGCACCACATCTGCTGATGAACGTCGCATCGCACGGCCGCAGTTATGTGCTGCTGTCCGAGGGCGGGCAGGCGTTGCTGTTCGACTTCGGCTACGACCTGACACCCGGGATGCCCGCAGGCACAGAGCGGGCCGCCCGCCGCCCGTCGCTCGGGTCGATTCCGGCGCTGAAGTCGCAGTTCGGCGTGAGCACGATCGAAGTCGTCGCCCCGACCCATTACCACGACGATCATGTCGCGGGGATCAACCTCCTCCGTGCTGTCGAAGGCACCCAGGTCTGGTGTCCCCGGCGATTCTCCGAGATCCTCGCGCATCCGGGGCTGATGGACTTGCCGTGCCAATGGTTCGACCCGATCGTCGCCGACCGCGAGCTCGCCTCGGGGGAGAGCTTCCGCTGGCGCGAGTACGAGATCGTCGTCCACGACCTTCCCGGGCACACGCAGTATGCCGTTGCCTACGAGGTGAGGGTGGATGGACGCACCTATCTCGTCACGGGCGATCAGCAGGATGGTCTAGGCGCCCCCGGTTCTCCCGACGACTTGAACTATCAGTACCGGAACATCTTCCAGCCGGGCGATTACCTCCGAAGCGCCGAGCTGTTCGCGCGCGTACGGCCGGACGTGATGCTGTCGGGGCATTGGAACCCGCGCGAGGTGGACGACGAGTACATCGCGATGATCCGGGCGCAGGGGGAGCAGCTCGTGGAGATCCACGATCGGCTGCTCGTCGACTTCGACGAGCAGAACCCGACGACGGGCTTCCTCGCGCGCATCTCCCCGTACCTGCCGACCTTCGATCCTGACGGTGGCGCGACGGTGCAGGTGCATGTCACGAACACCGCTCCCGGGCCGGTCTCGGCCGAGGTCCGGCTCGTGCTCCCCGAGGCGGCCGTCGCACACCCACAGCACGTGACGGTGACCATCGAGGGTCGCGCGGAGGGCGTCGCGACCTTCCGCGTCCAGTTACTTCGTCCCGTCGCCGTCCAGACGCCGCTCGCCGCGGACATCGTGCTGGACGGCCGGCACATCGGCCAGCACGCCGAGGCGCTCATCATCCCTTCCCGCACAGCACCACCGACGCAATCCCCGCACGACTGACATCACACCGAAAGGAGCACCACCCATGCCTATCGCAACGTCCTATCCCAGGCGCGGTCTCGCCGTCGCGGCCGCTGTCGCCGTCACTGTCGCCGGTCTCACCGCGTGCGCGCCCGGCGCGGCACAGCAGGCCAGCACGTCCACTCCCATCAGTACCGAGGCGCCGACCGAGGACACGACGCTGGATGTCGCGGTTCCCCCGAACGCGACGTTCACGGCACTGTTCGAGGAGTTCGAGCGTCAGTACCCTTCGGTCACGATCAACGCGCAGGAGACCGACTTCAGCACGCTGCAGCAGAATCTGCCCCGTCTCATGGCGAGCGACGACGCGCCCGACCTCGTACGCCTGGCCAGTGTCGGCAACAACGCCAAGAACGGTCTGCTGACCAATCTGGATGCGTACCGTGACGCCTACGGCTGGGACGAGTACCCGGCCGAGATCATGAACATGATGTCCGTCGCTGACGACGGGCTCACCCGAGGCACCGGAAGCCTGTATCTCATGATGGGCGTCGGCTGGAACATTGTCGGCGTCTACTACAACAAGACCGTCGCGGAGAGCCTGGGCATCACGGAGGCGCCGTCGACACTGGACGAGTTCGTCTCCATGCTGGAGACGGCGAAGGCCGCGGGGGTGACACCGATCGGCCAGCCCAGCTCGGCCCTGAACTACGTCTACGACACCCTCACCTTCAACTACGCCGCCGATGCGGGGACGCTCGACGCCGTGAAGGACTGGGAGTACCGCGTCGAAGGGGCGACGTTCGACCAGCCTGCGATGAACCAGGCCGCCCAGACCGTGCAGGACTGGCAGAAGGCCGGGTACTTCCCTGAGGACTACCTCAGCCTCACGGAGGAGGACGCGGCGGTGCGCCTCAAGGACGGCGACTCGCTGTTCTACGTCACGGGCGACTGGAACTCGGGCGCCTTCGACACATCGATGAGCGACAACGCCGGGTTCTTCCTGCTTCCGCCCGTCACGGCGGGCGGCGACTACGGCACCGACGCATCGGCGCAGACATGGGGCGTGCCCAGCAAGGGCGACAACCCCAACCTCGCGGCCTTCTTCCTGAACTGGGTCAACACCGACCCCACCGCTCGTGAGATCACCGTCACCCTCGCGGGGAACGCGCCCGGCGGCGCGGCGGACGGGGAGATCCCGGAGGCGGGACCGGTGACATCGCAGACTCTCGCTGCCGGTGTCGCCGCGACGGAGGATGACGCGCTGGTCGACTTCTTCGCCAACACCACGGCCGGCATCCAGGCCTCCACGTTCGCGCCGCAGCTGGAGCTGCTCGCGTCGGGGCAGATCACCCCCGCCGAGTTCGTCGCGAAGGTCCAGGCGGACTACGAATCCGAACTGGGCCGCTAATCGATGACGGGCCTTGCCTCCACGCCGCGCCGAGGGCCGCGTCGCAACACACCGCGACGCGGCCCCCGGACCGGCCGTGTAACGCCGTGGCTGTTCCTCGTGCCGGCGGTGCTCATCTACGCCATTTTCATGCTGTTCCCGCTGGGCACCGCCGCCCAGTACTCGCTGTATGACTGGGACGGTATCGGTCAGGCCGAGTTCATCGGCCTGTCGAACTATGCCGCCGTCTTCACCGATCCGGAACTGTACGGGAGCATCCTGCACTCGCTGGCGTTGATCGTGTTCTTCACGGTGCTGCCCATCCTGATCGCGGTCGCTGCGGCGAGCGTCGCCCGGCGCGTCTCCGGGCGGTTCGGCGCCGTGGGCCGCGTCGTCCTGTTCATCCCGCAGGTGCTCCCGCTGGCTGCGTCTGCGCTTGCGTGGAACTGGGTGTACTCCTCGAACGGGGTCATCAATCAGATCCTTGAGGCGGTGGGCCTGGGTGCATTGGCGCGTCCGTGGCTCGGCGACTTCGACACGGCCCTGCCCGCGCTCGGGCTCGTCGGCACCTGGGTGGGTGTGGGCTTCTGTCTCGTCCTGCTGCTGACGGGGATGGCCAAGATCGATCCGAGTCTCTTCGAGGCCGCCGCGCTGGACGGTGCCGGTTTCTTCCGTGAGCTGCGTTCCGTGACGATCCCCGGGATCCGACGGGAGATCGGCGTATGCGTCACGGTGACCGTCATCTCCGCGCTGCAGACCTTCGACCTGGTCTACATGACCACGCGCGGCGGCCCCGGCGTGTCGACGATGGTCCCGGGGCTGCAGATCTACCAGCTCGCTTTCACGAAGTTCCAGGTCGGGCAGAGCTCGGCGCTGGGCATCGTGCTGATGGTGATCGTCGTCGCGATCGCCGCGACGCTCCAGGCGATCTTGAGGGAGCGCGACGAATGAGAATCTCCCGATCGGAAGCGTGGATCGGTCGCGGTGTCCTGCTGATCGCCATGATCGTCACGCTCGTGCCGCTGCTGAGCATGTTCACCTCCGCGATCACACCCTCGGGAACCGTCGGGCAGGGCCTGGGCTGGCCCGAGGAGCCCCGCTTCGACAACTTCGTGACCGCGTTCGCCTCGTCCGACATGCTCATGCTGCTCAGCTCCACGGCACAGATCGTGGTCGTGGTGGTGCCTGTCACGCTTCTGGCCGCGTCGCTCGCCGGTTACGGCCTGGCGGTGCTCGCACCCCGGGGGAGCGGGATCGTCCTGATCGTGTTCGTCTTGGGGCTGGCGATACCCGTCGAGTCCCTCATCGTGCCGCTGTACTACCAGTTCAAGGCGATGGGACTTCTCAACACCCGATGGGCGGTGTGCATCGCCATGATCGCGACGCTTCTTCCCTTCGCTGTGTTCTGGATGCGCACGCACTTCGTCAGCGTGCCGCGGGAACTCACCGAGGCGGCGCTCGTGGACGGTGCATCGAGCACACGCTTGTTCTCATCGATCCACCTGCCGCTCGCGGCGAACTCGCTCGCCTCGCTCGCCCTGCTGCTGTCGCTGTGGACGATGAACGGGTTCCTCATCCCGGTCGCTCTCGTGGACGACCCCACACAGCGCACCCTCGCGGGCGCTCTCGGCGCGTTCCAAGGGCAATATCTCACGGACGTGCCGCTTCTGAACGCTGCGGCGTTGCTGATCTCCGTGCCCGCCCTCGTCCTCTTCCTCGTCTTTCAGCGCAAGATCATCGCCGGTCTCATTCAGGGAGCAGTCAAATGACATCGACATCCGGGAACAACCAGAACCCGTCAGCAGAACCTCACCTCCTCCCCGCCGCGGACTGGTGGCGCCGGGCGGTGATCTACCAGATCTATCCGCGTTCCTTCGGAGACGCCAGCGGGGACGGTATCGGAGACCTGCCGGGGATCACCGAACGGCTCGACCACCTGGAACGACTCGGCGTGGACGCCGTCTGGCTGTCGCCCTTCTACCCCTCGCCGCAGAACGATGCCGGCTACGACGTCAGCGACTTCTGCGGGGTCGACCCGCTCTTCGGGACGATCGAGGACTTCCGTGAGCTGCTGGAGCGGGCGCATGCACAGGGGATCAGGGTCATCATCGATCTGGTTCCCAACCACTCCTCCAACGAGCACCCGTGGTTCCGCGCCGCACTGGCCGCCGCCCCGCACAGCCCCGAGCGCAACCGCTACATCTTCCGCACCGGGCGCGGAGCGTCGGGAGATGTGGCACCCAACAACTGGGAGAGTGTCTTCGCCGGCCCGGCATGGACCCGTGTCGGCGACAGTGACCAGTGGTACCTGCACCTCTTCGACTCCAGCCAGCCTGACTTCAACTGGAGCAACGCTGACGTGCGGGACCTGTTCGACGGGGTTCTGCGGTTCTGGCTCGACCTGGGGGTGGACGGTTTCCGCGTCGACGTCGCCCGCGGTCTGGTGAAGGCGGCGGATTTCCCTGACTATCCCGTCGAGTATCAGCACGCGCACGGGTTCGCCCCGGACGGCACGCGGTCGCCGATGTGGGACAACGACGGGGTACACGAGATCTTCCGCCGATGGCGGAGCATCGTCGACGAGTACGACGGCGAACGCATCCTCGTCGCGGAGGCGTACGTCGAGCCGGTCAGCCGTCTGGCGCGCTACGTGCGACCCGACGAGATGCATCAGGCGTTCAACTTCGCCTTTCTCGCGGCAGTAGGTGCGGCGGAGATCCGCGACGTCATCGACGAGTCCCTGCGCGAGTACGGTCACGTCGGAGCACCGAGCACATGGGTGCTCAACAACCACGACAACGTCCGTCACGTTTCCCGACTCGGTTCCGCGAACCCGCGGATCCCGAACGGGGTGGGCATCGGTCCCCGCGACCTGCAGCCTGATCATGAGGTGGGCCTGCGGCGGGCACGCGCCGTGAGCGCTCTCATGCTCGCACTGCCGGGAAGCGTCTACATCTATCAGGGGGAGGAGCTCGGACTTCCCGAGCACACGACGCTCGAGGACCGTCACCGGCAGGACCCCACCTGGTACCGCTCGGCCGGTACGATCGCGGGCCGCGACGGTTCGCGTGTGCCGCTCCCGTGGATCGCCGACGCACCCGCCTTCGGGTTCTCCCCGACGGGAGCATCGTGGCTGCCGCAACCGAGCACATGGCGGGAGATCGCCGCCGACGTGCAGCGGCACGATCCGGACAGCACCCTCAGCCTGTACCAGTCGGCCATCGAGATCCGCCACCGGCAGGAGCTCGGTGACGCCTCGTTGCGCTGGCTCGACTCCGAGGGCGATGTGCTGCGCTTCGCGGTCGGTCCCATCGAGGTCCTCGCCAATCTGGGCGAGGAACCCTGCCCCCTGCCTGCCGGGCATATCGTGCTCGCCAGCGCCGACATCGCAGATGCGCAGATCCCCGCGCAGACCACAGTCTGGCTGCTGCGCGACGCCTCCGCTGTCGAGCGAGAAGAGGAGAAGAAATGAGAAACCCCAGCGCCGTCCTCTACGCGGCTGAGGATCTGCGAATCGAAGATCGGTCTGTCCCCGCCCCCGGTCCGGGCGACGTGCTCGTGCGCGTGCGGGCCGTGGGCGTGTGCGGCTCGGACATCCACTACTACGAGCAGGGCAGGATCGGTGACTACGTCGTGGCATCGCCGATGGTGCTCGGGCACGAGGCGGCGGGGGAGATCGTCGAAGTCGGTGCCGATGTCGACCCGTCGCGGGTCGGCCAAACGGTGGCGTTGGAGCCGGGGGTCCCGTGCCGCACGTGTCAGCAGTGCCGGTCGGGACGTTACAACCTGTGTCCGGACATCGTGTTCTTCGCCACCCCGCCGGTCGACGGGGCGCTGGCGCGATACGTCACGATCGACGCCGCGTTCGCTCACCCCGCCCCGGAAGGCATGACGTTCGAGCACGCGGCGATGGCCGAGCCCGTCTCGGTCGGGGTATGGGCGGCACGCAAAGCCGGCGTGGGGATCGGTGACCGCGTGCTGGTCACCGGTGCCGGGCCCGTGGGCCTCTACGCGGCGCAGGTCGCCCGCGCCGCCGGTGCGGAGCACGTCGCGCTCACCGACCTGAACGAGCGCCGTATCGCAGCCGCCGCCCGGTTGGGCTTCGAGGCACGCCGCCCTGACGAGGAACTCCCCGGCAGATTCGATGTGCTGCTGGAGTGCTCGGGAGCACCGGCCGCCCTGGCCGGCGGGATGGCGCGGCTAGCCCCCGCGGCCCGCGTCGTCCTGGTCGGCATGGGCGCCGACACGGTCTCACTGGAGCTTCCTTCCTTCCAAGGGAGGGAGGTGACGCTGGCCGGTGTCTTCCGATACGCCAACACCTACCCCGCAGCGCTCGCGCTGATCGCGACGGGCCAGGTGGACGTCGACTCCACCATTACGCATCGGTTCCCGCTGGAGCAGACGGTGGACGCGATGACGGTCCTTCGCCGGGATCCGGGTTCGTTGAAGTCCGTCATCCTTCCCTGACACGCGCGACCGCCGTGCTTGCCCGCACGACAAGCTCGCCCTCGTAGCGCAGCTCCGACGCCGACGGGGAACCGGCGGCGAGGGCGAGCAGGGCGGTCACGGCGCCTTGGGCGATCTCGGCGACGGGCTGGCGGATGGTCGTGAGCGCAGGCGCGACGAACGACATCGTGGGGGAGTCGTCGAAACCGATGACCGAGACGTCCCCGGGCACGTCGTACCCGGCATGCCCGAGGCTGCGGATGGCGCCGAGCGCCATCAGGTCGCTCGCGCAGATGATCGCCGTCACGGAACGCTCGACGAAATGCCGCGCGGCGACCGCTCCCCCCTCGACGGAGTAAGGGGTGACGAACAGTTCGCCGTGCACTCCTGTGGTGTCGGCGAGGCGGGTGAACGCGCCGATCTGCAGCGCCGACGACGAGGATTCCGCGGGACCTGCGGCAAAGCCGATAGCGGTGTGTCCGAGCGTGCGCAGGTGGCTGAACGCCAGTCCGAGGGCGTGCTCGAAGTCGGTCGTGAGGCTGGGGGCGGGCACGCCGTTGGCGGGGCCGTTGACGAGCACGATACGCAGACCGCGTTGCTGGAGATCGAGAAGATCCGACCGTTCGTGGAGCGCGAAGTTGTTCGTCCCCGCGATGATGATCACTCCCTCCGCGTTCTCCCGCAGCAGCATCTCCGCGAACTCCGTCTCGTCTCCGCTGGTACGGATGCAGCTGAGCACCGCGTTGTAGCCATGCACCGCCAGCTGGGCCTCGATCGCGTCCGCGAACAAGCCGAAGATGGGGTTCGTGAGATCGGGCACGACCACTCCAACCAGCGGCGCCGCGTTCGAGTCGCTGCCGCGGACGTAGCCGTTCTCGGTGAGGATGCTCTGCACGCGGCGTCGCAACGCGGCCGCGACGCCGGGTTTCCCGTTGAGCACACGGCTGACCGTGGCCACGCTCACTCCTGCTTCAGAGGAGATCTCGGCGAGGGTGGGACGTTGCGGGGACCGGGCCACGAGTCCCTCCTTTCGTGCGTGCTCGACAGCCTACCCACCCTCATTGAAAGCCTTTACAGAAAATTTACGTCTTGGACTTGCAGGTCTGATCGCGAAGTCCATAGCATCGGGGAATCACGCAACAACACGAGGAAACGAGGCAACTATGAGAATGCGCAGATCACTGAGGCCGCTGGTTGCCCTGAGCAGCGCGGCAGTGTTGGCGGGAGCGTTGGCGGGGTGCTCATCAGGTGACGACGATTCGACGACGATCACGTTCCTGAACACCAAGTCCGAGGCGACCGACTTCTTCGCGCAGGCCGTCGCCGACTTCGAGGCCGACCACCCCGACATCGATGTCGTGCTCGATCAAGCCGCCGACGCCGACGACGGCTTCACGCGGCTGCGGTCTCTGATCTCCAAAGGCGACGCCCCCGAGCTCGTCGCCGGGCTGGGCAGCACTGATATGGCCGAGTTGAGCCAGCAGGGCGTCTTCGCCGATCTGTCGGGCTTCGACGTCATCGACGACATCGACCCTGCCGCTTTGGAGCTCGTCAACGAACTGGGCCGAAAGGACACCGAGCAGAACACGATTCCGTTCTCGATCTCCACGACGGGCATCCTCTACAACGCCGAGGTGTTCGACAAGTTGGGTGTGGAAGTGCCTCAGACGTGGGATGAGCTCATCGCGGCCGCTGACGTCTTCCAGGCCGCCGGCATCACGCCGGTCGTGGGCACCTTCGCCGACGGGTGGACGCTGCAGTTCGCCTTCAACGCCTTGTCCGGTCAGCTCCAGCCCGAGGACTTCTTCGCAAGCATCGCCGACGGTGTCGCGGCGGATGGCGGGCAGCCCTCCTTCACGGCGGACTACGAGGAGGTCGCCGATAAGTTCGTCCAGCTGTTCTCGTACGCGCAGGGCTCGGCCGTCAACACCGACTACAACTCCGGGAACGCCATGATCGCGAACGGAGAGGCGGCGATGCTGGTGCAGGGGCCGTGGGCTGTCGCACCGATCCGCGAGGTGAACCCGGATGTCGATCTCGGCTCCTTCCCTTTCCCGGGCACGGACGACCCGGATCGGAACGGGCTGGTCGCCAGCTCCGATCTGTCACTCGCGCTCTCCGCGGACGCCGCTGAGAACGCCGCCGCGACAGAGTTCCTGGATTACCTGATGTCGCCCGAGGTCGTCAACGGCTACAACGAGGACGCCGGCTACTACTCCCCGCGCATCGACGCCCCCGTGAGTGAGGACCCCGCCCTGTCGGGACTTCACGAGGCGTATGCGGCGGGCAACTATTTCACACAGACGATCAGCCTGATCCCCTCCGCGATCGAGATCTCGAACTATCTGCAGTCGCTGGCCGTGGACAAGGACACCTCCGCGTTCCTCACCACTCTCGACGAGCAGTGGAACCTGGTGGCGGACCGTTCGTGACCGCCTCGGTGCGGCCACCCGGTGACAT
>NZ_JBMDJT010000046.1:0-19442 GCF_057809335.1 Microbacterium sp. FG3
CTCTGCCTGTCGTTCCTTCCTGGTAACGACCGTCTACAAGAAGTGTCACACCCCAAAGAGCAGCGAACCCGAGATGCTGTGGTTCCTGATCGAGGACATCTTCGCCGCTGGGGACGCTACGCCCGCGCCATCGCCCGATGGGAGCATGTGACAGGACGAATCGCGCCAGCGCTGCTAGACAGGACTAGTGGACCGCGGCCGTCGCCCGAGTTCGTGGAGTGGTTGATGGGTCTCCCCAGTGGTTGGATCACTGATCCGATCCATCAACTCACGGCTAATCAGCAGATCGCTGCGCTCGGCAACGGCGTTCTTCCGCTACAAGCGCTCTCGGCGATGCGCGTCGGCGCACTCGTGCAGGCCGATGCTGCTTCGTTGGCTGGAGTCCAGCACCCGATGGTGTCGCGAGGATGCACGGTCTCGCAGGAGGAGGAAGGCGAGGACGAGAAAGCCGGCGAGAGTGCCTGAGACGATCGGCGTGTTGATCGACTGCGCCAACATGACGGCGGCGGTGAGCCCGTCCCGGAGCTCAAGGTCGGCGATCATGAGTCCGGGTTCGTCCGCGGCTAGTGCGGCCAGCGTGGCGCCGTTCGGGGCGAGTACCTGGCTGGTGCCGGTGGTGGAGAGGTTGACGACGCTGCGGCCGGTCTCGATGGCGCGCATGCGCGCGAACGCAAGCTGTTGCAGGTTTTCATCGGTGTCGCGAAAGTCGGCGTTGTTCGTCTGGAACATGAGCACCTGGGCACCGCTGTGCGCGCCTTCGTGAATGACGTCATCGAAGGCCACGTCGAAGCAGATCGCCAGTCCCACCTCTACGCCGTCGACCTCGATGGCGGGTGTGTCGACGCCGGCGGCGTACTCGCGTTCTAGGAGGTCTACCAGGCTGGGCACGAGCGCGCCGTAGAACCACCGGTCGGGCACGTACTCGCCGAAGGGGACGGGATGGCGTTTGGCGTGCGCGGCCGTCGGCCCGTTCGAGGTCCAGAGGAAGGAAGTGTTGTAGACGAGGTGGCCGTCTGCCGCGGCGGCGTTGAGCAGGATCGGGGCGTCGTATCGGGCGGCTGCATCGTCGAGCGCGTGAGCGGTGGCCTCGTCGGCGAGGGGATCACTGTCGACGCCGCCCTCGGGCCAGAGCACGATGTCGACCTGTTCGTCTTCGAGAGGGGCGGAAGCGGCGAGCTGAGATTCCAGGACCGCGCCCGGTTCGTGCTCATCGACGTACGCGGCGGGGCCGTTGCCCTGCACAGCGCCCACCCGGATGGTGCCCGCGTGACTGGTCGGGAACTGCGGCACCAGGACCATCACCGCTGCGAGACCGAGCACGGGGATCGACGCCGCCCACGAGGCGAGAGGTGTTCTCGGGTGCTCGGTGGCGTTACCGCGTGCCGGTTGCGCGCGCACGATCCAACGGACTGCTTCGATCGCGGCGGCGCACACGGCGACCATCAGGAAGCCCAGGCCGGAGACGCCGACCCATGACGCGACCGGAGCGATCGGGCTTTCCGATTGGCTCATCGCCACCCGTCCCCACGGGAATCCGCCGTAGGGCCAGGAGCCCATGATGAGTTCGCGGATCGTCCAGGCTCCCGCTACCAGCAGCGGCAGCGCCAGCAGCCGCATCGCGAAGGCGTTGCGCCGGCGCGGCAGCCATCGGTAGGCGAGGGCGATCGGCACCGTCAGCACAGCCGTGTAGATCGTCAGCGCGCCAGCCAGGGCCACCCACGGGACCCAGCTCAGCGGATGCTCCCCGAGAAACTGCGCCGACCAGGACACGTGAGGAAACCAGAACGCTGCGCCGAAGACTGTCCCGACCAGCAGCGCCCCCCAGGACCGTCGCCCGATGAGAGTGACCAGGGACAACGTCACCGAGACGAACGCCAGCGGCCACCACCCGAGTGCGGGGAACGCCGCATCCATCGCGAGCCCGGCCACGCCGGCGACTGGCATCGCGGCCCATAGCGGCAAGGGCGCAGTCTCGGACGCCCGCGTCCGCGTGTCGGCCGATGTCTCGACTCTGAGCCCGGAAATGATGCGCTCCCTGTTCTAGCGAGGGTCGGACGCCTGCATTTGCGCGCGCACGTGGTCCATGTCGAGGTCGCGGATTTTGCCGATCAGGTCGTGGAGCGCTTTGGCCGGGAGCGCTCCGGGCTGGGAGTAGACCAGGACGCCGTCTTTGAAGCCCATCAGCGTGGGGATGGAGGTGATCTGTGCGGCGGCGGCCAGGGATGCCTGGGCCTCGGTGTCGACCTTGGCGAACAGGATGTCGGGATGCTCGGTGGACGCGGCCTCGAAGACGGGGGCGAAGCTGCGGCATGGTCCGCACCAGGCGGCCCAGAAGTCGACCAGCACGATGGGATGGTCGGTGATGGCGGCTGAGAATGCGTCTTCGGTGAGGTCGATGGTTGTCATGAGGGTGGGGCTCCGGAGTCTGGTCGGCGACGGTGTGTTGTGAGGTGAAGTGGTTCAGCCCGGGGTCGGCCGGGCTAGGCCGAAGGGACAGTTGAGAGCGGTCAGCCGGCAGACGAGGACGAGGACCACCGTGATGAGTCCGAGGCCTCCGGCGGCGATCGCCCAGGCCGGCGGCAGCTCGATCACGAGCACGAGCGTTCCGGTGAGCAGGACGAAGACGCCGAAGACCTTCTGGAGGGCGTCGGCTGGTATGCGTCCTGACAGGCGCGCACCGAGGAGCGCTCCGAGCACGGCCATCGCAGTGACCGCGGCCACCAGGGGCCAGTCGAGGGTCACCGTGGTCAGGTAGCCGGCGAGTCCGGCGAAGGACTTCATCGCGATCACCAGCAGTGAGGTGCCCACGGCCACCGGCATGCTGAGGCCGCCCAGCAGCACGAGGGCGGGGACGACGAGGAAGCCGCCGCCGGCGCCGACGATCCCGGTGATGAGGCCGACGACGATGCCTTCGAGCATGGTCCGCAGCATCGGCAGCGAGTGGGCGCGCTCGGTCCCGGCATCGGCCGTGGGTTGGTCGGTGTCGCGCCTGGGCTTTCTGGTGACCATCGCGATCGCGGTGGCGATCATCATGATCGCGAAGGCCACCATCAGCACGGCACCGGGGAGCTGGCCTCCGATGAGTCCTCCGGCGAAGGCGCCCACCATGCCAGCGGCTCCGAAGATGAGCCCGGTGCGCCATCGGACTCGACGGTGCCGGGCGTGCACGACGAGGCTGGACAACGAGGTCACGCCGACGATCAGCAGCGAGGCCGCGATGGCCTCTTTCGGGGGCATGCCCGCGATGTAGGTGAGCAGCGGGACGGTCAGGATCGACCCGCCACCGCCGAGCGTCCCTAGCGCGAGCCCGACACCCACGGCGAGCACGAGGGTGAGGATCAGGGTGCCGCTCACTCGTGCTCACCGGGCATCGTGGTTGGTGCTGCGGGTCGTGACGCCGACCGTGCCGATGCCGGTCCTAGATGCGGGGTCGTTGCAGTTGAACGCCGTCGGAACGTCGGAGCACGCCAGGGCATCACAGTTCCTGGGTCGCGACCGGGATGGATGCGATCGCGCTCCGTGCGGTGGGGCTGGCCGTGACCTTGTTCCAGGGCATGCGGGAGAGGATGCGGCCCATCAGGCAGGAGCCGGTGAGCGCCGCGACGACGAGCCCGGCGCTGAGCGCGAACGCGATGAACCGGGACTCCGGCCAGAGGAACTCGGCCACGAGCAGGCTCACCAGGACGATCAGCCCGGCCGTGAACCGCACCCTGGCGCTCGATGTCCCAGCGAGCTGCGCTGCGGACCACCTGGCCGCCAGCGGCCTCGAAGGCGGGCACGCCGCCGGTGAGCACGTTGGCCGTCCGCACGCCGGCGGCAGCGAGATGCTGCTGGGCCTGGGTGGCGCGGTTGCCGGACTGGCACACGAGTACCGCGCGGTGCCCGAGCCGCTCTGCCAGATCCGAGGCGTGTTCGGTCAGCAGCGGCAGCGGGACGTTGTACGAGCCGTGAATGTGGAGGGTCTCGAACTCGGCCGGGGACCGCACGTCGATGATCGTGAGGTCGTCGTGGAGCTGACGCCACTGGGCGAGCTCCTCGGCGGTGAGCGTTCGGAGCTCGGCGGAGGGATCGGTCATGGGGTGGTTCCTCGTCAGGTCTGGCCGCGGGCAGCGGAGATGCGAATGGAAGGGGCTGGGGCCGACCGCCCGTCGGAGGATGCGATCGTTCTGCTGTGCGTCAGGCCAGCGCGGTCTCGCTGGTGGTCTCCTGCCATGCGCGCCAGGCGTTATAGCTGCCGTCGAGCTCGACGACGGCGTGCCCGGCGCGTCGTAGGGCACTCGCGGCGACGGTGTTCCGCATCCCGGACTGGCAATAGGTCACGATCGTGCCGGAGCGCGGCAGCTCGTCTTGGTGCCAGAGGACGCGTGCGGCGCTGAGCTGTGTGGCGCCGGGGATGTGCCCGGCGGCGTACTCGCCGCGCTGGCGCACGTCCAGCAGCAGCGCGGCATCGAAACCTGCCAGCTCTGCCGGCTCGATGAGGGGCGGGACGAACCGGGGAAGCCCGTCGATGGTGGTGACGTAGCCGGCGGTCTGGTCGATGCCGACCCGCAGCAGCCGATCCGCGATCGCCTGGGCGGCGGTCTGGTCCTCGGCCAGCAGCACCAGCGGACGCGAGTCGGCCTCGGGATCGTAGGCCCAGGCGGCATAGGTGGCGGTCTTGGAGCCGTCGGGGATGTTGAGCGAGCCGGCAACGGTGCCCTGATGGGCCTGCGCCGGCGGGCGGGTGTCGACGAAGGTGATCTCGTCGGCCTCCAGCCGCCGCGCCACCTCCGCTACGGCCAGCTCGGGCACCGGGCCGCGCTCGCCCAGCACGGCGGGACCCTCGCGGTTCTGCTTCTTCATCCTCGCGAAGTAGGCGTGCGCGTCGGGCTGCCCGTCGAGCAGCTCCTCGATGAACCCCTGCTCGTCGTCGGCAGCCAGGTGGCGCGACCACCAGGCGTTCGCGCGTTCGTAGCCGACCGTGGTCGAGGGCAGCGCGCCGAGCGCCTTGCCGCACGCACTGCCGGAGCCGTGCCCCGGGTGGACCTGGACGTGATCCGGCAAGGTCAGGAACACCTCACGCAAGCTGGTGAACAGTTGCCGCGCGCCCTCGAAGCGGGTGTCGACCCCGCCCGCGGCCTCGTCCAGCAGGTCGGGGCGGCCCAGGTCCCCGGCGAACACGAAGTCGCCGGAGATGAGGTAGCCGGGCTCGCTGGCGAAGGCGCCGTCGGTGACCAGGAACACCAGGTGCTCAGGAGTGTGACCAGGCGTGTGCCGGGCCTGGATCGTGATGTTGCCGATCGTGATCGTGTCGCGGTCGTACAGACGCCGGGCGTCGAACCCGTACTGCCAGTCCGCGCCGCCCTCGCCGGAGACGTAGACCTCGGCGCCGACCGCCGCAGCCAGCTCGCGGGTCCCGGACAGGTAGTCAGCGTGGATGTGGGTCTCGGTCACTGCGACGATCCGCATGCCGTGCTTGGCCGCGAGCGCCAGGTAGTCCGCGATGTCGCGGCGCGCGTCGATCACCACCGCCTCGCCCTTGGCCTGGCAGCCGATGAAGTACCCGGCCTGCGCCAGGTCCTCGTCGTAGATGCGTTCGAGAAGCACTGTTCATCCTTCCGTCGATGCCATCGATACCCTGGGGGGTATTGTTACCGTCTCATACCCCCTGGGGTATTTCAAGTCGAGTGTGCGACCCGAGCGCCCACGATCGACATGCCCGCGTGGCTGGCCGTCGGAGAGGACTCGTTCAGAGGGGACTCAGCGATCGTCGCCACCAGGTGCCGTCGTTCCTGGAGGAGGAGTGCAGCGCCGTTGATGGTGATGTGGGTGGGCACGATGATCGGTCCTTGGCCGTCGGGTTCGTAGGCTTGGGCGACATCACCGGTGAGGACGTTGTGGACCCGGATCGCCCCGTCCTCTCGCAGATAGAGGAAGACGCCGCCGATCGCCGCGATGGTGGTCTCGGCAGCAACAGGCAGGGACCACAGTGGTCGGTCGTCGGCGTCATAGCCGTGCAGGCCGGTGTCGTCCAGGGTGACGAGGGTCCCCGTGGTGGGGTCTACGGCGGCGTCGCGGGCGGTGCTGCTCACGATGCTGCCCTGATCCAGGTCGAGGAGCGCGCCGGTGGTCTCGGAGGTGGCGACGAGCGCGAGCCCGTCTCCCGGTGCAGGGCGCAGGGACGCGCTGATGGACGCCGCCGTCCAGCCGTGCTCGGCGAGGGGGACGCGCCAGAGCTCCTGATCGTCGGCCGTGTCGCGCGCGATCAGAGCGTCCTCGTGGGTGAGCAGCACGATGCCGTGGTACTCGCCGATGATGCGGATACCTTCGGGGCTCGACTCGTCGGCCGCGACGTCTCCGGTGGTGGGGTCGAGCGCGACGCGTGGGCCGGTCTCGCCCATGAAGCCTTCGGGAGGTGCGGCGAAGACCAGCCCGGGGCCTTGGTAGGGGCCGGGCACCTCGACCGGACCCCAGACCCGTTCCCCGGTCGTCAGGTCGTAGGCGGTGGCAGTCGTCGCGGCCAGGGCGTCGGCCGTGGTCTGGAGGTCGCCCAGGATCGCGAGGGCTCGGCCGTGCGCGTCGGTGGTCACGACGAACCCGGTGCAGCTCGCTGGACGTTGCGCGGCCCACAGCACGTCCCCGTGGACGTCCACGGCGGTGAACTCCAGCACACCGTCGCGTTCACCGGCGGCCAGATACACCCCGTCCGCGTACTGCGGAGTGATGTCCCACCCGGGGTCCACGACTTCCAGCTCCTCGAACGGCGTCGGCAGCCGCATGCCCGAGGTGTCCACCACGGGTAGCGACCCATCGACCGAGTAGGGGTCTCTTACGGGCTCGGGCTCGGATGCCCCGCAGCCGGTCACCAGCAGCGCGGCCACGGCGGCGAGGGCAAGGCTGGAGCGTCGCCGGCGCGGCGTCATGACTGTTCCGCGCGGTGCTCGCCCGCCTGGGCGTCAGCGCGAGCGTGGGTACGGCGGCGTCTGGCCCAGAGCACGAGCACGATCCCGGCGATGAGGACGACGGCGAGGATGTCCAGGATCGGGTTCGCCAGGATCGCGGTGTTCTCCTGGAGCCAGGCCTGGGCGTCGAGCGGAACCAGTTCGGGAGCCCCGACCAGGCCGTTGGTGGTCCAGAACAGCACCCCGACGCCCACGATCAGCAGCCCGGTGACCACCGAGGTGGTGTGCAGCTCCCGGCCCAGCACGGTGAACGATCGCCCGCGCAGGAACCGGCGTCCACGGGCGCCCAGGCGCTGCCAGAGCGCGGCGATCAGCAGCAGCGGCAGCACCATGCCCGCGCCGTACACGGCGAGCATGACGCCGGCGGCGAGGGTGTCGCCGCGGGCGGCGGCCAGGGTGAGCACGGCGCCCAGGATCGGGCCAGCGCAGAATCCCGCGATGCCGCTGGCAGCGCCCAGCAGCACCGTCTTGACGAGTCCGGTCTTGGACGCCGCTTGCGCGTGCAGGTCTGCCCCGGCCGGTAGCAGCCGGGCAGGGTCGAACCCGAACCCGAGCGCCTGCGCCGCGCCGAGGACGACCAGGACCAGCGAGGCGACGAGCACGATCGCCTGCCGGTGAGTCACGAACAGCGTCCCCAGGGCGCCGGCTCCGACCCCCACGGGGACCAGGACGGTCAGCAGGCCGACGTAGAACACGGCTCCGTGCAGCAGCAGCCGGGGCCCGCTGCCGATCGTGGAGGCGAAGAACGCCGGCATCAGCAGCGCCGCGCACGGGCTCAGCAGCGCGAGCGTGCCGCCGGCGAACGCGGCGAGCAGTCCGATGTCCACGCCGCCTCACTCCGCCGCGTCGAGCGCGCTCTGGAACGCTTCCTGGAACACCTCGGTGGGCTGCGCCCCGACGATCGGCTGTCCGCCCAGGATGAAGATCGGGGTGGAGGTGGCGCCGAGGTCGAACCCGAACTGCTGGTTGGCGGCGATCACCTGCGCCGTCTCCTCCGAGCCCAGGTCGGCGGCGAACTGCTCGGTGTCCAAACCGAGTTCGCCCGCCAAGGCGACGAGGGCTTCCTCGCTCAGCTCGCTCTCGGACCTGCGCTCCCCGTCCTCGAACAGGGCGTCGTGGTACTCCCAGAGCGCCCCCTGGAGGGCGGCGGCGTACGAGGCCCGCGCTGCGCGCTCGGACGCGGGACCGAACACGTTGATGTCGCGCCACTCGATCCGCAGATCCCCGGCGTCGACGTGCTCCATCATCGACGGCAGTGTCTGCTCGCTCCACCGCGCGCAGAACGGGCACTGATAGTCCGAGAACACCACCAGCACCACCGGCGCATCCACGGGCCCGGCCGCGAGCAGGTCCGCCTCGTCCCTGGTCTCGGCCGCAGACAGGTCCGGTTGCTCGGGGTTCTGCACCTCCGTCGGCGCGCCGCTATCCGACGGCGAGCCCCCCTCCTCGGCCGTCGTGCCACTCCAGTTCACCGCCACGATCACGGCGATCAGGACAGCAGCCAGGGTCAACACGGCGACCGGCACGACCCATGACGACCTCGAACGGTTCGACGGTTTCGGGCGGTTCGTGGTCTCGGTGGGCATAGGGATTCTCCTGTCACTGTCGCGGGCACCGACCTCTACTATCTCAGATAGTCGACTATGCGTGGTAGTCGAGTCGTGTCAGAATGGGTTCCATGACCTCTCCCACGACTCGATCCCGCCAGGGCATCGGCGAAAGCTTCCGGTTGGCGGTCCAGGCGCTTCGAGGGTGGACGGGCAGGCAGGTGCTGGCCGCGATCGCTGCCTCGGCGGTTGTCGCGGTGGTGATCGGGGTGGCGACGGTGCTGATCCCCAACCCGCTGTTCGGTCGAGACATCCCGCCGGTGTGGTGGAACTATCCGGTGTGGCTGGTCACCTCGGTGCTGTCGGGCATGCTGGTCGCTACGTATATCCGCCCGTACCGCGCCGCCGCGGACGAGCAGCAGGCGAATGCGGTCAGCGAGGACGGCGCCGCCACCGACGCGGCCGATGAGGCGCAGGCGCGGCGCAGCAGCCGGATGGGAATGGCCGGCGGCATCCTGGCATGGTTCGCGGTGGGGTGCCCGGTGTGCAACAAGCTGGCGCTGCTGGCGCTGGGGTACTCGGGAGCGATCACCTGGTTCACCCCCGTGCAGCCGTTCCTCGCGCTCGGCGCGCTGATCCTGACCGGCGTCGCACTGGTGTGGCGACTACGCGGGCAGGTCGCTTGCCCGGTCCGCCCCGAGCCGGTGGCGGCTGTGCGATGAAGGCCGCCGATGGGCGCTCCGGCGACCTGCTGCGCCTGGGGGCGTTGGAAGCGCAGGTGATGGACGTGCTGTGGGACCACGGCCCGGCTACCGTGCGCGAAGTGATCGAGCACCTGCCCTCCGACCCCGCCTACACCACCATCGCGACCGTGCTCACCAACCTGGATCGCAAGCGCCTGGTGACCATCACGAGGCAGAACCGGTCCACCCGGTACGGCGCCAAGATCACCAGGCACGAGCACGCCGCGGGGCTGATGGAGCAGGTGCTGGAGGCTAGCCGCGACCGGGCCGCCTCGATCCTGCAGTTCGTGGACTCGATGCCCGAGAACGACCTGGACCTGCTGCGAGACTACCTGGAACGCCGCGACCGGGGAGACATGCCATGACCGCGGGCATCCTCACGATGGCTCTGTGCACCGGACTGGTGGCATTGGCGGTGTTCGGGCCGTGGTTGCTGCGGCACGCTGCCCCCGCCCTGGTGCGCGTCCCGCGCTTGGCGATCGTGGTCGTCGCCGGCGGCATCGGGGTCTGGCTGGTCACGCTGCTGGCGATCGGCCCGGTGCTGGCCTGGGCCGGAGCCGGCCCCGCGCTGCTGCCCGAACGCGCGGCCGAGGTCTGCCAACGGTGCCTGACCGCCGCGAACCCGTTCTCCGCCGACACCACCGAAACCCTGATCCCCGCGGTGCTGCTGCTCGCCCTGCCGGTGGCGCTGGCCCTTGCTCTGGGAGCAGGTCTTGCCCGCCAGATGGTTCGGCGCAGCTCTCGCTCCCGGGACGCCGCCCGCACGCTGCTGCACGGCGCGCGGCGGCAGCTCCTTCACGGGCACGAGGTGGCACTGGTCGACGCCGAGCACCCGTTCGCGCTTACCTTCCCCGACCGTCACGGCGGGATCGTGCTCTCCACCGGCGCGGTGCGCGCGCTGGGGCCGGGCGAGCTGGCCGCCGTGCTGGCCCACGAGCACGCCCACCTGCACCAACGCCACCACCTCATCACCGCGCTAGTGGACAGCATCGCCGCCTACCTACGGTGGGTGCCGCTGATCCGCGCTGTCGCCGACGCGCTGCCGCACTACCTGGAGATCGCCGCGGACGACCAGGCCCGCCGTCACGCAGGAACCAGGGCGCTGGTCAGCGCCCTGGTCAAGCTCGGCGAACGCACCCACCCCGCCATGCCGCAGCACTCCTGCCCTGTCGCCTTGCACGCCGCTGGTCCCGAACGCATCCGCCACCTCGTCCACCCCAGCGCCGGGCTGGCAGGCGCCCTGCCCGCCGTCGCGATCGCCGCATACCTGGTCGGCATGGCCGCCCTTGCTGCCCTCGTCCATCTGCCCTACGTCTCGGCCGCCCTCACCGGCTGCACCATCTGACCCTGCCGGAAACCAAGAGAGAACACCAAACAATGAATGAGAACACTCGTGAGGTGATCCTGCACGTGGCCGACGACCCCGCCGACGTGCAACGGGCGCTGGACGCCGCCGCCGGACTCCACGCCGCCGGCCTGGGAGTGCGGGTGCGGGTGATCGTCAACGGCCCGGCACTGGCCGGCCTGACCGGCACCGATGCCGTCCAGGTGCCCGAGCACACCGAGGTGGCCGCGTGCAGCGTCGGGCTCGGACGGCGCGGCATCGACCCCGGCGAGTTGCGACCCGAGGTCGGCACGGTCCCCTCCGCGGTCACCGCGATCGTCCATGCGCAACTGGCCGGCGCCGCCTACATCCGCATCTGACCGGACCAGAAAGCCTGGGATGAGGCCGGACAGTATCTGGCAGGCAAAGCCCGGGGCCTGCAGCGGGCGGGAGCGGACTTCATCGCCTGCGGGAGCAACACGATGCACCGAGTCGCGCCCGTCATCGAGGCGGCGATCACCGTCCCATTCCTGCACATCGCCGATGTGGTCGCGACCACAGCGACCGACATCGCATCGGGGTGACCCGGCTGGGACTGCTCGGCACCGCGCCGACGATGGAACAGGACTTCTACCGGAGAAGACTCGAGCGAGCGGGCTTCACTGTGCTGCCCCCGGAGCCCGTCGACCGGACCACGGTCGATCAGATCATCTTCGACGAGCTGACCAGACACGTGTTCCGGCCTGAGTCTCGGGAGACCTACATCCGGGTCATGACAGACCTCCACGCGGCCGGGGCCGAGGCGATCGTGCTCGGATGCACCGAGATCATCCTCTTGGTCGGCCCCGACGACGTGCCGGGACTGCCGCTGCTTGACTCGACCACGCTGCACGTCGAAGCCATCGTCCAGACCGCGATGTCCCGCGGCTAAGCCGCCCCACAGCGGGTCCGCCGCGCCGGGACGAGCCGGTCACCGGCGCTGGAGGAGAAGTACCCCGTCGGTCAGCTCGGCGGCCTCGCCGGAAGGGGCGGTGGCGTGTCGGGTGTGCGTCTGGATGCTCAGGACGAGCCAGTCGTGCTCGTTGAGGTTCAGCTCCACGAACTGTCGTGCCGGGCTGGGAAAGCTGTGCGCGGGATGATCCGCGGCGTCGACCCAGGGTGGGAGTGCGGCGTGGGAGAGGACCACGAGGTGACCGCCGGCGCGCACCGTGGTGGCTGCGCGTTGCAGGATCGCGATGCGCGGGAGCGGGACAGGCGAGTGCAGGAAGCTGGCGGTCATCAGATCGTAGGGGCCGTCGTCCGGCTCCCACCGTGCCAGGTCGGCAGTGACGAACCGGGTGGCCGCGCTGGCCTGTTGACGCTGAGCCTCGCGGCGTGCGCGGGCGATAGCGGTGGCGGAGATGTCCACGCCGGTGACGAGCCAGCCCTGGGTGGCGAGCCAGATCGCATCGGCGCCCTCCCCGCACCCCAGATCCAGCGCTTTCCCCGGAGCCAAGTGCTGCACAGCGTTGACCAGGCTAGGGTTCGGGGCGGCCCGACCACACGCGCTCGGCGTCCCGGTAGCGGCCCTCCCAGAACTCCTGAGGATTCTGAGAGGGCGAGTCGTGGCGCGTGGCGCCTGTCATCGTCCGAACAGGCGGGCGAAGAACCCGCTCGTCGCGGCTGCCTTCTCCTTCTCCTTGTCGTGTCCGGGGCACCACTGGCCCGCCGGCACGGTGCGCTTGACCTCGGCGATGTGCTGGCCGCAGCCGGCCCAGGTGGTCTTGCCGCAGGTCTTACAGGTCACAGCTCGGCACATGGATTGCTTCTTCCTTCGAGGGCTGTCTGTCGGTTGGTCGTGAGGATCGCTCGTTCAGGCGAGCGTGAGGAACAGCTTCTCCAGCTCCTCGGTGGTGATGTCGTCGGCACGGTTGGTGCCGTCGGGGTCGGCGATGCAGTCCTTCATCGCGGTGGAGATGATCGCGAACCCGGCACGGTCAAGCGCCGAGGAGACCGCCGCGAGCTGGGTCACCACCTCCCGGCACGACCCGCCGCCTTCGACCGCGTCAATGACGGCGTTGAGCTGGCCGCGGGCGCGGCGGAGCCGGTTGAGGATGCGGCGCTGGGCGTCGGGGTCACTCGTGGACATGAGAACTCCTGTTCGGGACGGGGGCGCTCGTCAGGTCGACGTGCTGCCGGGCATCGGGGATGTCGAGTGTGTGCTGCGGCGTCTGAGGCTGCCGACGAGTGGTGAGCCAGCTCGTCGGGCATGTTCCTGTGACCGCCATGACCGCGATGACGGTGGCCATCACGCCGGCGGCTACCGCGATCGCCGGGTCCGTCGACAGCATGGATGCACCGAACGCGCCGACGATCAGGGCGACGGCTCCACGGCTCAGCCGCCCCCATACGCCGGCGCGGCATGCCGGGGCGCAGGTGAGCTGTCGGTCAGACATAGGCGAAACTCCTCTGACTGTCAGGAACGTCGTCGAGTGGGTGGTCGGCCCAAAAGCCCAGGATCGGCACCGAGCTCTCCTCGACCACCCGGGTCGGGTTCTCTCGCCTGATCTCGGTCGCGCCCATGACTCCACTATACCCCCGGGGGTATCGCGATCTCAACCTTGTCATCGCAGCGTCGCGAACGAGGTCTCCGCGACAGAGGCAAGCGGACTCTCCGGACGGTTGTGCAGCGCCCGCCGATCGCTCCTCGCGCAGCGCACTCCTCTCGGACCGCGTGGGCCGCAGAGGTCACGAACCGGGCGGGAGACGGCTACCCCACGGCGGCCGGCGAAGACAGGCTGAACCATACGACTATGCTAGATAGTAACTATCATGGATAGTCGAACATGAGGTTGGTCAACGTGCGGAACGGGGTTCGGAGCATGCGGGAGACAGTCGGACGGAGTAAGCCACCGCCGCGGCGCTGGCATGGGTTCCTCAGCGCGGCGGCGGGGACGGTCCTCGTCCTCGCTGGCGGGGCGCTGCTGGTAGGCCTTCTCGCCGCGCCGGAGCGGGTCGAGTATGTGTACGGGACGGTGAAGACGGCGGTCACGGGAAGCATCCATGCCGCGCGGGAGGACGCGTTCGGAGACCTGCCCACCGTGGACTTGGGCGCCACGGGTGGCGTGCACGAACTAGACGGCTGCGACGGAACGTTCACGGAGATGAGTTCCTACGAGCGGGAGGGCGTTCCGCCGGTATGGGCAGCTCACAACAATTGTCAAGGCGACGTCCTGCTCCCCTGGGAGATAGGCCAACTGGTGCAGGTCGAGGGTAGCGATCAGGTGTATCAAGTGGTTGATATCCGCCACACGCCAAAGACCTGGGCGACCACCGATGACCTACTTGGCCTCGACGGTTCATTCGCCTTGCAGACATGCTTCTACGGCGAGGACCGGATGAAGTTCGTTGGGCTCGAACCGGTCGATTAGTCGCGGGATTGTCGAGACCCGCCCGTCGCGCAGTCCTCAGCGCGGTCCGTCTGGTGCCCGCGAAAGAGGTGGTCAGGAATCCCATCCCAGGAATGCGGTTGATGAGCCCGAATCGGTCGCGGCGTCGAACCAACACGAGTCCTGCAGTCTCCGCGGTTTCGCACCCATCCTCGCCCGGAACCGCATCATCGTCCAGCCGGTCGGGCCGTTGGCCTACCACTGCGTTCAGGTCATCGTCGTTCGCGATGGAAGCGCTATCCTGTTTAGCGAGTTCAAGCAGAAGCTGGTCAAGTTTGGGGACGTGATTCTCCTGGGGGCCAACACACTGCTTGGGGGTGAGCCCGAGGGTCGTGCAACTGTGACGACGGTCTATCTCGACACCGACTACTTGATTGACCAGATTTTCTGGCAACACGTCGGCATATTACGGGACCGCCTCGACGCGCAGTGCTTTGCCGAGACTATGTATGCCGAGCCTGCGCAGGTACTTCATATCGGCGAAGATCGAGCGGGTATGCTGATGCCGCGTCTCGATGAGCTGGTTGCTCTCAGTATCGATGGCCGATTCGCGGAGAACTTCAATCGAATGCAGGCATTGTGGGCTAAGTGACTCAACCTCTGAGTCTGTAGACCGTCTCACCCGTGTTGACATCGACCACACGGCCGTCATCGCGCACGCGAAACCGTGTCTCGCCGGAATTGGCATCCACCACTCTGCCGTCGTCGCGGACACGGAATGATGTCTCCCCAGTGTGCGCGTCAACCATCCGGTTGCCGCGCACGCGAAACCGTGTTATCACCCGAACTCGCACTGACCGCCCGGCGGCCGTCCCAAGTTTCATCACTCATACGAAGAGCCTGCCAGAGACGTCCGACATTCCTCCGTACGCGGCAGAGGTTCGACCTGCACGGCTCGTACGTGCGCGCGGACGCCCAGGAGCGCCACGCATGCTCTCATGGCGGCGTTGGCTCACCTCGACGCTATGAGGAAGCCCGAGCCTGAGCCCGTCCCGGTGTCCATTCCGCTCGTCGTGCTCGATGTGCGCGAGGACGGCACCGTGACCGTCACCGTCGACGGGAAACCGTTGGACCCTGACCCTTTCGCGCCGCCGTGGCGGCGCTCCTCGTTCGGGCAGATCATCGACCGCGCCACGAACGACCGGACGACACCGGCGAGGGTCGAGGTCCGCGAAGCGGACGGCACGACGTTCACCGACATCGTCGCCGCCCGCCGCCGGCGTTCCCGCCCCGAGCCCGAACCGGAACCGGCGGCGCAGGCCGGGCCTGTGTTTCACACCGTCGAGGGCAAGGGGTTCGTTCCGGGCGAGGACGTGGCGGTCGCAGTCGTCACCGGGCACACCGACGCCGCCCACTCCGGCACCGCGCGCGCCCTCATCGACCCAGCCGGGAACGGCGCCGACCGGACCGGCGAGGTCATCGAGGTCATCCTGTTCGGCCGGGTCTCCGGCACCACGATCATCCGGCGAGTGCCGTGAACGAGCAGGGCCGGCAGACCGGCTCGTTCGGGGACGAGCTGACCAACGCCGCGATGATCGGGCTGGTCGTCCTGTTCGGCGTCGCGCTGATCCTGCGCGCCGCGGGATCGGTGGCCGCGTTCCTGACCGGCACGCCCCAGCCGGCCGGCGATCCCGCTTCCGGGGTCGGTGTGCTGTTCCGCCCTGGTGATCCCGGCGCGGCGCTCGACGCGGACGGCCTGAACCCGGTCGTCTACTGGATCGTCGCCGGGCTGCTGCTCGCCGGCCTCGTGACCGGCGGGCTATGGGCGTGGCTGCGGTTGCGCCGCCACACCCACCGGATCGAGACCGACCCGCGCCGCATGGCCGGGATCGCCACACGGCACGAAGTCGCCGCCGCTGCGTCTGAGAAGGCGCTGCTGCGCCGCGCGGGAAACCTGCGCCCCGGCCTGGCTGACCCGAAGCCGGCGGACGTGGGCTACCGGCTCGGCACCTCCAAGGGCACCGGCGTGTGGGCGTCGGTCGAGGACTCGATCATGGTGATCGGGCCGCCCCGCTCCGGGAAGGGCCTGCATCTGGTGATCCCGGCGATCCTCGACGCGCCCGGCGCCGTCGTCGTCACCTCGACCAGGCCGGACAACCTCACCGCGACCATGCGCGCCCGTCGCAGGATCGGCCCCGTCGCGATCTTCGACCCGCAACACTTGGCCGAGGGTCTGCCCGCCGGTCTGCGCTGGTCACCGATCCGGGGCTGCGAGTCGCCGCAGACGGCGATGATCCGCGCCACCGGGCTCGCCGCCGGCACCGGCCTGTCCGCAGGCGGCGTCGACGGCGGAGGCTTCTGGGAGGGCAAGACACGGGCCGCGCTCCAAGCCCTGCTGCACGCGGCAGCGATCGACCATCGGCCGCCCGCCGAGCTGTTCAGGTGGACTCTCGATCCGACCGCGGCCGCTGACGCGGTGGCGATCCTGACCGGCTCCACGCAGGCTGCGACCGGGTGGGCCGAGTCTCTGGAAGCGATGATCGACTCCGACCCCCGCACCCGCGACTCGATCTGGCAGGGCGTCTCCTTGGCTCTCGGCTCCCTCGCGGACCCGCGCGTGCTCGACGCCGTATCGCCCGGCCCCGGTGAGGGCTTCGATCCCGAAGCGTTCATCCGCGACCGCGGCACGTTGTTCCTGCTGGCAACCGGGTCCGGTGCGGGAGCCAGCGCCGCGCTGGTCGCCGCGCTCGTGGAAGACCTCATCGAGACCGCCCGCCGCCTGGCCGCACGGTCGGCCGGTGCCCGGCTCGATCCGCCGATGCTGCTGGCCTTGGATGAGATAGCCAACCTCTCGCCGTTGCCGTCGCTGCCGACGCTGATGGCCGAAGTCGGCGGGTCGAGGATCACGACCATGCCGGTGCTCCAATCGCTCGCGCAGGCGCGGGACAAGTGGAACGAGCACCAGGCGAACGCGATCTGGGACGCCTCGATCGTCAAGGTCATCCTCGGCGGGGCTTCCAACAGCCGGGACCTGCAAGACCTGAGCGCCTTGGTCGGCGAACGCGACGAATACACCGACTCCGTGACGCTGGGCGACCACGGCACCCGCTCCAACCAGCGGTCCGTGCGCCGGGTACCGATCTTCCCGCCCGACCGCATCCGCCGGCTCCCGTTCGGGACCGGGATCGTGCTGCTGCGCTCCGCGGCCCCGATCGTCACCGACCTGCACCCCTGGCCCAAGCGTCCCGACGCCGGCCAGCTCGCCGCCGACCGTGCCGAGATCGAAGCCCTGCTCCGTCGTTCCGGCACCTGAACGCCGGTCGCGGCACGGAGCACCTGCCCGCCACAACGGCCCGGCACGAACCGGCGCCGGAGAGCAGACAGGAGCCCAGCATGTCCGACGAACCCGGTGGCGACGCCACGACGAACGATGTTCCCGACTCGGATGTGGACCAGATGGACGACGACGGCTACGACGAGCCGCTGATCGCCGAGCCGCCGCACCCGATCAACTGGAACCTGCTGAGTGCCGAGGACGCCGAGGCCGAGTGGTTGGAGCTCAACCGCTGGGTGGACTGGCTACGCCACACCTACGGGCTCCCCGCCTCCGTGATCCCGCCCGCCTGGCACATGCACCCGGAGCTGCTGTGGGAGCTGAGCGCGCTGCACCTTCACTGGCTCTGCGCCTACGACCCGGACCAGAACGGCAGCGCACCGCTCGGCTGGCACCGCGACTTCGCCGACGCCCGCCAGCGGCTCCGCGAATGGGTCGCCGCCTGCGGCACCCGGCTCGACCACGACCGTCCCACCCGGCAGACCGTCTGGCCCGGCGAGGAACCCGGCGACCCGATCGAGGACATCCCGATCACCGACCGCGACGCCGAGTTCGTGGAGTTCGTCATGGCCGACGTCCAGGCCCGCCGCGAGGCAGAGGAAGCGTTCTACCGCGACCTCGACCCGGACACCGGAGAAGTGTCGTGAGCGACAAGACCGAGGCACTCGTCTCGCCCCTGCTGGACAGCCGTGAGGTCGCCGCGTACTTGAAGGTCTCGGAGTCCACCCTGTCGCGGTGGCGCTCGGCCGGCACGGGGCCGCCGTTCCTGCGGCTTGGCGGGATCGCCCGGTACCGGCTCGACGCCGTGGACCGCTGGCTGAGCGAGCTGGAACACGACCGTGCCCCGCAGAGCTGAACCGCAGCCGACCGCCGAGCCCAAGCCGGTCCCGCCGATCGGCGTGAAGGTCTCCACAGACATGGAGCGCCGCTCCTACGGCATCCGCGCCCGAGCCCGGTGGACCGACCCGACCACCAAGCGGCGTGTCATCCGCTCGGAAATCGTGCGAGACGAAGCGGCCGCGCACGCGTTCTTCGACCAGCTCCGCAACTCATCGACCAAGGGCATGGACGTGTCCATGACGCTGCTGGAGTTCGTCACCTCCATCGGCGACCGGTGGGCGCGGGGCCTGGACCCGACCTCCACCGGCGAGACCTACGGGTACGGGCTGAAACTGCGCGTGCTGCCCGCGCTCGGGCACCTGCCGGTCACCCAGATCACCGCCGGGATCATCGACCGCACCATTGATGAGTGGGAGCAGCGTCACGGCGCGTCGACCATCAAGAACACCATCGCCCCGCTCGTGCGGGTGCTCGATGAGGCCGTGCGGGACGGGCTGATCCAGATCAATCCTGCGAAGAACCGCGCCAAGCGGAGCCTGAACCGCAACGCCTTCCGCGGCCAGTCCGCCGAACACACCTCCCCACGGGCGCACGCAATCCCGGACATGAAGACCCTCAACCGCCTCGCCAGGGCGTGCGGCAAGGTGCATCAGTCCTACAGCGACTTCGTGATGCTCGCCGCGCTACTCGCCGCACGGTCCTCGGAGGTCTCCGGGTTGCAGGTCGGGGACGTGGACTGCGGCAAGAACCTCGTCGTGATCCGCCGGCAGGTTTTCCCCGGCAAAGGCGGCCTGGTTACAAAACCGACCAAGAGCCGCAAAGAACGCCGCGTGCCGATCCTCGAACCACTCCGGCCAGTGCTCGAACGCCTCACCGACGGGAAGGAGCCCGAGGACTCGTTGCTGGTCGGCCCGAAGGGCGGCTATCTCACCACCGCGACCGTCCGCGACGCCACCAACTGGGACGGCATCGTCGCGAAGCTCGGACTGCCCGACCTCACCCGGCACGGCCTACGCCACACCGGGGCAACCTGGATGGCCGACGCGGGCATCCCGCTGCACGTACTGCAAGACATCCTCGGGCACGCCTCGATGGAGACCACGCGCGGCTATCTCCACCCCGACGACCGCCACCTCGCCTCCGCCGCCGAGCAGGCCAACGCCTTCCTCTCCACCGCCGGACAACGCAAGAACGCCCGGCGCAGCAGCCCCGCGACCAGGGGCCTGTGATGCGCTCCGACGCCCGCGGGAGTGCTCCCGGAAGCGTTCTGGTCCCCTTTTGGTCCCCTTACCTGGATCGTGTCACCGTCGGGTGATTTCGCGGGTTGAGGATCGTTGAGGCTTGA
>NZ_JBMDJT010000047.1:0-19019 GCF_057809335.1 Microbacterium sp. FG3
GCGGGGCCCCCCCCGCGGCGAAAAGCGCCGCCTCGCCGGCGCGGAAGCGCCGGCGCGAGCACGCGAGCGGCACCCGCGCAGCGGGGGCCCGAGCGCGCGCAGACGCTTCTAAAAAAGAAAGAACCCGCCCCACACCTGGGACGGGTTCTCCGGAAGACGATTGAACGCTGGTGCGCGTGCCTTATCGACGCAGTCCGAGACGCTCGATCAGCGAGCGGTAGCGCTCGATGTCGATGTCCTGGAGGTAGCCGAGCAGTCGACGGCGCTGACCGACGAGCAGGAACAGCCCACGACGCGAGTGGTGGTCGTGCTTGTGCTCCTTGAGGTGCTCCGTGAGGTCCTTGATGCGCTGCGACAGCATCGCGACCTGCACCTCGGGGGAACCGGTGTCACCGGGGTGCGTCGCGTACTCTTCGATGATCGCCTTCTTGACGTCTGCATTCAGTGCCATAGAACCGATCCCCTTTCTCCTCGTTGCGCGGCGCCCGACGCCTGATGCGCGAGCTCTCTTTCTCCGCGGCCGATCAAACGGCAACCAAGCGAGTCTACCAGTCGCGGCGGCCGTCGCGCACCGCGACGTGGGCGGCCATCCGCAGACGGGGAAGGGGCGGGCACCTTCCGGCACCCGCCCCTCCCCCGAGCCGCTTACGCCTGGAGGGCGCCCTGCAGGTCGAGCGTGATCGTGACGTCCTTGCCGACCAGCACGCCGCCGGTCTCGAGCGCGGCGTTCCAGGTGAGGCCGAACTCCTCGCGGTCGATCGTGGCCGTGCCCGTGGCGCCGGCCTTGTAGTTGCCCCACGGGTCGACGCCGAAGCCGCCGAACTCCACGGTGAACGTGACGGGCTTGGTGACGCCCTTGATCGTCAGGTCGCCGTCGACGAGGAAGTCGCCGCCCTCGTGGCGCACGCCGGTCGAGACGAACTCGATCGTGGGGTGGTTCTCGGCGTCGAAGAAGTCGGCCGAGCGGAGGTGCTGGTCGCGACCCTCGTCCTTCGTGTTGATCGAGGCGACGTCGGCCTTCGCCGTGACGCTCGCCTCGAGCGGGTTCTCGGGGGCGACGATGGTGCCCTCGATCACGTGGAAGGCGCCCTTGACCTTCGAGATCATCATGTGACGGACGGTGAAGCCCACCTCGCTGTGCGCGGGGTCGATCGCGTAGGTGCCGGGACGGTAGCCGGGGATCTCGATGGTCATGTCTCTCCTCGTAGAAGTCGTGCCGGTGACGGCGGTGTACGCATGACAATACCCATGCGCCCGCATATATTCCCGAGCGGCGGATGAATATCTGGGAAACAGCGAGGCGCCCCGTGCGACGAATCGCGCGGGACGCCTCGGGTGGATCGACGACTCAGGCGACGTCGATGAGGTCGATGACGAAGATCAGCGTCTTGCCGCTGAGGAAGTGGCCGGCGCCGGCGGGGCCGTACGCGAGGTGCGGCGGGACGACCAGCTCGCGGCGTCCGCCGACCTTCATGCCGGGGATGCCGTCCTGCCAGCCCTGGATGAGGCCGCGCAGCGGGAACTGGATGCTCTCGCCCCGGTTCCACGAGGAGTCGAACTCCTCGCCGGTCTCGTACTCGACGCCCGCGTAGTGGACGGTGACGGTGTCGCCGGGCTTCGCCTCGGCGCCGTCGCCCACGATGAGGTCGCGGATGACGAGCTCGGAGGGCGCGGGGCCCTCGGGTGCGTCGAACTCGGGCTTGGTGCGGTCTGCGCTCATGCGTCCATACAAACACGGCGGGTGCGGATGCACACGCGGTTCTCCCGACAGCGAAACCGGCGGTTCGTCGTGGTCGCGACAGCATTCAGCGCCCGGGCCGCGACGATGTCTGCGAGTCGACCGGGCGCTGAATGTGATCTGCGCCCAGGATGCGCCCGCGCACCGGGGCGTGTCAAGACCCCGCGCGCTCAGGACGCGAGCATCGCCCGCCGCGTGGCGGCGGCGCGGTGCAGCAGCAGGTGCTCGTCCTCGATCGCGCCGGGGTCGCGGCCGGTGAGCGCGCGCTGACGCGCCATCGCGAGGGCCGTGGCGTCGCGGATGAAGGAGTTCATGAGGGCCACGGCCCGCGCGCTGCGCGTCATCGCCCAGCGCCTGCCGGCGCGCCGGCCCGCCGCCGTCGCGAGCATCTCGACCTCCTGCCAGGTGAACCATCCGGCGCCGGCGTACTCGCCCAGCCGCTCGCGCGTCAGCCGCATCTCCTCCCTGCGCAGCCGCACGATGCACCCGATGAACAGCAGGAAGATCGGCACCTCCACGAGCGCGTAGAGCGTGTAGAACGAGTTCGGAAGGAAGACGTCGAGCACCGCGGAGGCGTTCCAGAGCATGTGCAGCGCGACGCCGAGACCGTAGCCGAGCAGGGCGAACAGCGGCACGCTGCGCCCGCCGCGCCGGGCCAGCCCGATCATGAGGCCGATCGCGCCCGTGAACATCGCGTGCGCGAAGGGCGAGAGCACGCCGCGCATGAAGAAGTTGTGCGCGACGCCCTCGAAGCCGCCCGTGTAGAGCGCGATCACGAAGTACTGGATGTTCTCGGTGAAGGCGAACCCGGCGCCGATGAGCATGCCGTAGACGATCCCGTCCACCGGCCCGTCGAAGGCGTTGCGCGCCATCCACAGCACGAGGAGGATGCCGAGCAGCTTCCAGCCCTCCTCGAGCAGGGGCGCGCGCAGGATGATCGAGAGGATCTCCGCGAGGAACGGATCCATGCCCCACGCGCCGGCGATCGCATCGAGCACGGGGATCGTGAGCAGCGTCAGGGCGATGGCGGCGATCGCGCCCCACGCGAGCGCGAAGATGATGAGCGAGCGCGGCTCGGGCTCCCAGCGATCGATCACCAGCGTGACGGTGAGGATGACCCCGGCGAACGGGACGAGGGCGACGACGCTCGTGATCGCCACGCCGAGCACGCCCAGGGAGGCGACGAAGTAGCCGGCGACCGCGACGGCGAGCACGGCGAGCAGGATCCAGATCCACAGCCACGGCGCCCTGCCCTTGGTGGGCACGGGCGGCAGCTGCAGGTGCGCCTCCTGCGGCGCGGCCGGCGGGATCGTCGCCGGGAGCGCATGCGGGGGCTGCGCCAGGGGCGACGGCCATGCGTGCATGGGCGCCTGCAGCGGCGTCCCGGTGTCTCCGCCCGCGTATGTCATGCGTCTCACTCTATGGGCGGCGCGGGCGCGCCCGCAGGGGCACTTCTCCCCACCCGGCGGGCGCCGACACCGCGCATTCACCCGCGCGCCACGGCCCCGGGGATGCCCCTCCTAGAATGGAGCGATGCGCTTTTCCCACCTCGTGCTGCCCGGCGCCTCCGCGCCCACCCTCGTCGTCAAGGAGGGTGACGAGGCGGTCCCGGTCGCCACGCTCGTGGACGATGCGCCGCGCTCGCTGGACGAGCTCGTCGCGGCCGGCCCCGACGCGCTGACGGGCATCCGCGAGGCGCTCGCGGCGGGGCGCGGCCAGCGCGTCGCGTTCGCCGACGCCGGATACGCCCCCGCGCTGCTGCGCCCGCCGGCGATCATGGCGGTCGGCCTCAACTACGCCGCCCACTCGGGCGAGCTGAACCTCAAGACCGATGCCACGCCGACGGTGTTCACGCTGTGGCCGAACTCGCTCGCCGGGCACGACGGCACCACGACGTGGTCGCGCGGCCTCACGGGCGCGGTCGACTACGAGGCGGAGCTCGGCGTCATCATCGGCCGCCCCGCCAGGGATGTGAGCGAGGACGAGGCCCTGGACTTCGTGTTCGGCTACACGGTGGTCAACGACATCTCGGCGCGCGACATCCAGTACTCCGAGGCGCAGTGGAGCCGCTGCAAGTCGCTCGACGGCTTCACGCCCGTGGGCCCCGACGTGGTGACGGCCGACGAGATCGCCGATCCGCAGGACCTGCACATCTGGACCCGGATCAGCGACGAGCTGCTGCAGGACGGATCGACGGGGCAGATGGTCCGGTCGGTCGCCACGCTCATCGCGCACCTCTCGCAGGGCATCACGCTGCTGCCCGGCACGCTCATCTCGACGGGCAGCCCGGGCGGATCCGGCTTCTCGCGCACGCCCCAGGTGCTGCTGCAGGACGGCACGACGGTCACGGTCGGCGTCGACGGCATCGGCGAGCTGACCACCCACTGCCGCATCGTCGACTGATCCCCTGCGCCCTCCCGCCGAACCCGCGCTCGATCGCCGAACCCGCGCTCCATCCGACGCGGGTTCGCGGATCGAGGGCGGGTTCGCGGGCAGCGGGGATCTACCGGTTAGGGCAGGTCCTCCGGGGAGATGACGGGGATCGCGCTCGTGATGGGCTCGATGCCCGACAGCCGCTCGGGGCGCAGCTGCTTGCTGACCTCCTCGCGGGTCATGAGCCCGGCCTCCACGACGAGGTCGGCCACGTTGCGGCCCGTGAGCAGCGCCGTCTTGGCGAGGGCCGCGGCGGCGGAGTAGCCGATGAACGGCGTGAGCGCCGTGATGACGCCCACCGACGATCCGACCATCGCGCCGAGCCGGCCCCGGTTGGCCGTGATGCCGTCGACGCAGTGGATGCGGAGCATGCGCATCGCCTGGCGCATCCACGTGATGGACTGCAGGATCGAGTGCGCGATGACGGGCTCGAAGGCGTTCAGCTGCAGCTGCCCCGCCTCGGCGGCCATCGTCACGGTGATGTCGGCGCCGACGACCGAGAACGCCACCTGGTTCACGACCTCGGGGATGACCGGGTTGACCTTGCCCGGCATGATGCTGGAGCCGGCCTGCTTGGCCGGCAGGTTGATCTCGCCGAGGCCCGCCTGCGGGCCCGAGGAGAGCAGCCGCAGGTCGTTGCAGATCTTCGACAGCTTCATGGCGTTGCGCTTGAGCGAGGACGAGAACGACATGAACGCGCCCATGTCGCTCGTCGCCTCGACCAGGTCGGTCGCCGTCGTGAGCGGCAGGCCGCTGATCTCGGCGAGGTGACGCCGCACGGCCTCCGCGTAGCCCGCCTGTGCCGTCACACCCGTGCCGATGGCCGTCGCGCCCATGCTGATCTCGGTGAGCAGGGCGGCGTTCTCGCGCAGCCGCTGCAGGTCCTCGCCCATCGTCGTCGCGAAGCCGTGGAACTCCTGCCCGAGCGTCATCGGCACGGCGTCCTGCAGCTGGGTGCGCCCCACCTTGAGCACGTCGCGGAACTCCACCGACTTGGCCAGGAACGACCGGCGCAGCAGGTCGAGCTCCTCGAGAAGGGCGACGTGCACGAACGAGACGGCGAGCTTGATGGCCGTGGGGTACACGTCGTTCGTGGACTGGCTGCGGTTGGTGTGGTCGTTCGGCGAGAGCCAGGCGTAGTCGCCCTTCTCGCGCCCCGCCAGCTCGAGGGCGATGTTCGTGATGACCTCGTTGGCGTTCATGTTCGTCGAGGTGCCCGCCCCGCCCTGGATCACCCCCACGCGGAACTGATCGTGGAACTCGCCGTCGATCACGCGCTGCGCGGCGCGGTCGATGAGATCGGCGCGCTCGGCGTCGAGCACCCCGATGTCGCGGTTCGCCCGCGCGGCCGCCTGCTTCACCATCGCGAGTGCGACGATCAGCTCCGGATACACCGAGATGGGGCGGCGCGAGATGTCGAAGTTGTCCATCGCGCGGGCGGTGTGGATGCCCCAGTAGGCCTCGGCGGGCACCTCGAGGGAGCCCAGGGAATCGGTTTCGGTGCGCGTCTGTGCTGCCACACGGCGAGCCTATCCGCGCCGCCCGGGAACTCCGTGAGCACCGGCGCGGCGGCGGGCGATCAGCCCCGCGGCGGCTTGCGCGAGAAGCGCTCGAGGCGCTCCTGCGGGCTGAGCGCGGCCATGCGCTCGTACCACTCGGGCGTGAAGTAGTCGCCGGACTCGGCCGCCGCCACCGGCACGACCGTGTGGGTCACGACCTCGTCGTACACGTGCACGAGATGGAACGACTGCCCGGCGTCCATGCCGTTCACGCGCCGGCCGGCGCGGGCGACGTCCATCGTGTAGCACGTGGCCGCCGCGACGCTCACGGGAACGCCCACGAACGTGCCGCTCATGGAGTAGTGCAGGTGCCCGGCCAGGATGCCCCGCACATCCGTGCCGCGGATGACGTCGGCGAGGGCGTCCTGCTCGCGCAGCTCGACGATGTCGAACAGCGGCACGTGGCTGGGCAGCGGCGGGTGGTGCAGGGCGAGGATCGTCCCGAGCGGCGCCGGCGTCGCGAGCTCGTCGCGCAGCCACTCGAGCTGCGCCGCGTCGACCTCGCCGTGGTGCCAGCCCGGCACCGTGGAGTCGAGCGCGATGAGCCGCAGGCCGCCGAGGTCCCACACGCCGGTCACGGGCTCCTCGGTGGGCTCGAGCCCCAGCAGGTCGCGGCGCAGCTCGGGCCGCTCGTCGTGGTTGCCCGCGACCCACACGACGGGCGCGCCCATCCGCTCGGCCACCGGCTCGACGATGCCGCGCAGCCGCGCGTACGCGTCGGGCTCGCCGAGGTCGGTGAGATCCCCGGTGAACACGAGCGCGTCGGGCCGCTGCTCGAGCTGCTCGACGCGGGCCAGGGTCTCGCGCAGGTGCTCCTCGACGGCGTAGCGGCCGCCGAGCGCCGCTCCACCGGCGAGCAGATGCGTGTCGCTGAGGTGGACGATGGTGCGCATCGCGGGAGCGTGCCGGCCGAACTGCATGGGGGCATTGTAGACCGGGCGGATGACACCGCCGGAAAGAACACCAACTACCGTGGATCGGGTGACCTCCGAAGCCGTCCCCGTGCCCGTCCCGTCCGCCCCGATCGCGCCGAAGCGCCCCGTCGCCCGCACGCACCACGGCGACACGTTCGAGGATCCGTGGGAGTGGCTGCGCGCCAAGGACGACGCCGAGGTGATCGCGCTGCTCGAGGCCGAGAACGCCCATGCCGATGCCGCCCTCGCGCGGCTCGAGCCGTTGCGCGAGCGGCTCTTCCAGGAGATCAAGGGACGCGTGCGCGAGACCGACCTGAGCGTGCCGAGCCGCCGGGGCGAGTGGTGGTACTACGGCCGCACCGTGGAGGGCAAGCAGTACGGCATCCAGTGCCGCGCGCCGATCGCCGGGCCGGACGACTGGACCCCGCCCGTCCTCTCCCCCGACGTGGACGTGCCGGGCGAGCAGGTGCTGCTCGACTCGAACGTCGAGGCCGAGGGCCACTCCTTCTTCTCGCTCGGCTCGTTCGACGTGACGAACGACGGCACGCGCATGCTGTGGGCCGTCGACGTGACCGGCGACGAGCGCTACACGATCCGCGTGCGCGACCTCGTGACGGGCGAGACGCTGCCCGACGTCATCGAGGGCGCCTTCGGCGGCGCGCACTTCCTGCCCGACGGCCGGCACCTCATCTACACGACCGTCGACGACGCGTGGCGCCCGAACCGGGTGTGGCTGCACCGCGTGGGCGAGCCGGACGGCAGCGGCGACATCGAGCTGTACGGCGACGACGACGAGCGGTTCTGGGTGGGCGCGGGCGTGACGCGCAGCGAGCGCTTCCTGCTGGTGGAGTCGGGATCGAGCATCACGAGCGAGGTGTCGATCCTCGACGCCGCCGACCCCACCGCCGGGGCGCGCGTCGTGTGGCCGCGCCGCGAGGGCGTCGAGTACGGCGTGGACCACGCGGTGGTCGACGACCAGGACTGGCTCTACATCCTGCACAACGACGGCGCCCTCGACTTCGAGCTCGTGCGCGCGCCGCTGTCCGACCCCACCGACACCGAGGTGGTGCTGGCCCACGAGTCGGGCCGTCGCCTGCTCGACATCGACTGCTTCCGCGACTTCGCCGTCGTGGAGTACCGGCGCGAGGGGCTGCCGCGCGTCGCGCTGCTCGACTACCCCACGGGCGTGCTCACCGAGCTGGAGTTCGCCGATCCGCTCTACGCCGTGGGCGCCTCGGGCAACGCCGAGTGGGCGCCGCCCGTGATCCGCCTGGGCTACGGATCGTTCACGACGCCGGGCACGGTGTACGAGTACGAGGTCGCCACGGGCGAGCTGCACCTGCGCAAGCAGGCCGAGGTGCTGGGCGGCTACGACCCGGCCGACTACGACCAGGCCCGCCTGTGGGTGCCCGCGGCCGACGGCACGCGGATCCCCGTGTCGCTCGTGTGGAAGCGCTCCTTCGGCGAGCCGGGTGCGGCGCCGCGCCCCGTGCACCTGTACGGCTACGGCTCGTACGAGCACTCGATCGACCCCGGCTTCTCAGTGGCGCGGCTGAGCGAGCTCGACCGCGGCGTGCTCTTCGCCGTCGCCCATGTGCGCGGCGGCGGCGAGCTGGGGCGCCCGTGGTACGAGGACGGCAAGCTGCGCGCCAAGCGCAACACGTTCACCGACTTCGTCGACGTGGCCCGCCACCTCGCCGACAACGGATACACGACGCCCGACCGGATCGTGGCGGAGGGCGGATCGGCGGGTGGCCTGCTCATGGGCGCGGTGGCGAACCTCGCCCCCGAGGCGTTCGCGGGCATCCTCGCCGACGTGCCGTTCGTCGACGCGCTGACGACGATCCTCGATCCCTCGCTGCCGCTCACCGTGATCGAGTGGGACGAGTGGGGCGACCCGCTGCACGACCCCGAGGTGTATGCGTACATGAAGTCGTACACGCCCTACGAGAACGTGCGCGAGGGTGTGACGTACCCGCGCATCCTCGCCATGACGAGCCTCAACGACACCCGCGTGCTGTACGTGGAGCCGGCGAAGTGGGTGCAGCGCCTGCGCGAGGTCGGCGCCGACGTGCTCCTGAAGTGCGAGATGGTCGCCGGGCACGGCGGCGTGAGCGGCCGCTACAACTCGTGGCGCGAGCGCGCCTTCCAGCTCGCCTGGATGCTCGACGTGCTGGGGCTCGCCGACTGAGCGCCGGTCACTGCCTGTAGCTCGCGAGGAAGTTGCCGAGGCGCTCGATCGCCTCGGCGAGCACGCGGGGCTCGGGCAGCGTGACGACGCGCACGTGGTCGGTGGTGTGCCAGTTGAACCCCGTGCCCTCGACGAGCAGGATGTGCTCGCGCACGAGCAGGTCGTAGACGAGCTTCTTGTCGTCGTGGATCTCGTGCACCTCGGGGTCGAGGCGGGGGAAGGCGTACAGCGCGCCGCGCGGCTTCACGCACGAGACGCCCGGAATGGCGTTCAGGCCCTCCCACGCCACGTCGCGCTGCTCGTGCAGGCGCCCGTCCGGCGCGATGAGGGCGTCGATCGACTGCACCCCGGTGAGCGCCGCGAGCACGGCGTGCTGGGCGGGCACGTTCGCGCACAGCCGCGTGGAGGCGAGCAGCTGGATGCCCTCGAGGAACCCGGCCGCGTGCTTCTTGGGCCCCGTGATCACGACCCAGCCGGAGCGGTAGCCGGCCACGCGGTACGTCTTCGACAGGCCGTTGAACGTGAGGCACAGCAGGTCGGGCGCCACCGAGGCGGTGGGGATGTGCTCAGCCTCGTCGAACAGGATGCGATCGTAGATCTCGTCCGACAGCAGCAGCAGCGAGTGCTCGCGCGCGATCTGGGCGATCCCCTCCAGCAGCTCGCGGCTGTACACGGCGCCGGTCGGGTTGTTCGGGTTGATGACGACGAGGGCCTTCGTCTGCGGGGTGATCTTGGCGCGGATGTCGTCGAGGTCCGGCTGCCAACCGTTCTCCTCGTCGCACAGGTAGTGCACGGGCGTGCCGCCCGACAGGCTCGTCATGGCCGTCCACAGCGGGTAGTCCGGCGCGGGGATCAGCACCTCGTCGCCCTGGTCGAGCAGCGCCTGCATGGTCATGGTGATGAGCTCGGACACGCCGTTGCCGAGGTACACGTCGTCCACGTCGAACGCGGGGAATCCCGCCACGTTCTCGTAGCGGCTCACGATGGCGCGGCGCGCCTCGACGATGCCGCGGCTGTCGCTGTAGCCGTGCGCGTTCGGGACGGCGCGGATCATGTCGCGCACGATCTGATGCGGCGCCTCGAAGCCGAAGATCGCCGGGTTGCCCGTGTTCAGCTTGAGGATCGTGTGGCCCTCGGCCTCGAGCCGCGCCGCCTCCGCCAGTGCCGCGCCCCGGATCTCGTACAGGACGTTCTTCAGCTTGGAGGACTGGTCGAGGGGGCGAAGGCTCATCGCATCAGGATACGCGCGCGGTCGGCCCGGTCCCCGCGACGGGACCGGCCCGATCCGCACCCCGTGGACCGCTCGGGGAGCCGGTGCCCCGGCTACTTCTTGCGGCCGGCGCGGCGCGCGGCGCGGTTGCCCGCGGGCTGCTGCGCGGCCTGGTCGGCCGCCTGGCCGAACGCGCTCTGCGGGGCGGCCTTCGCGGCGCCCGCCGTGCGGGGCGTCTTGGCCTTGGGCGCGGTCTGCACCTGGCCGCGGTCGTTGCGCACCTCGATGTCGCCGTCCTCGCTGGGTGCCGAGTACTCGAGCTGCTGCGGCCCGTGCTCCTCCGACAGGCCCTTCGCCTCGACCTCGGCCTGCTCGCCGTCGCCCGCGCGGCGCACCTCGACCTCGAGGTTGAAGAGGTAGCCGATCGACTCCTCCTTGATCTGGCCCATCATCGACTGGAACATCGTGTAGCCCTCGCGCTGGTACTCGATGAGCGGGTCGCGCTGGGCCATGGCCCGCAGGCCGATGCCGTCCTTCAGGTAGTCCATCTCGTAGAGGTGGTCGCGCCAGCGGCGGTCGAGCACCTGCAGCACGACGCGGCGCTCGAGCTCGCGCATCGCGGCCTCGCCGAGCTGCTCCTCGCGCTTGGCGTAGGCGATCCGCGCGTCGCTGATGAGCTCGCGCTTGAGCCCCTCGGCGGTGATGCCGCCCTTGCGCCCCGCGGCCTCCGCCACGACCTCCTCGATCGTGACGCCCACGGGGTACATCGTCTTCAGCTCGGCCCACAGGGCGTCGAAGTCCCAGCTCTCGCTGTGCCCGCCCGCCGTGTGCTCGTCCACCACCGACGTGATGGCGTCCTCGAGGAAGTGCTGCACCCGGTCCTTGATGTCGTCGCCCTCGAGGATCCGCCGGCGGTCGCGGTAGATCGCCTCGCGCTGGCGGTTGAGCACGTCGTCGTACTTGAGCACGTTCTTGCGCGACTCGGCGTTGCGCGACTCGATCTGCGACTGGGCGCTCTTGATGAGCCGGCCCACGATCTTCCAGTCGATCGCGACGTCCTCGTCCACGCCGCGCGCCAGCAGCGCGTCGGTGGAGCCGCGCCCGAAGCGGCGCATCAGGTCGTCCTGCAGCGACAGGTAGAAGCGGCTCTCGCCCGGGTCTCCCTGGCGGCCGGAGCGACCGCGGAGCTGGTTGTCGATGCGGCGCGACTCGTGGCGCTCGGTGCCGAGCACGTACAGGCCGCCCGCCTCGCGGACCTTGGCGGCCTCCTCCTCGACCTCGGCCTTGGTCTCGGCGAAGACGGCGTCCCACTCCGCCTCGTACTCCTCCGGGGTCTCCTTCGGGTCGAGGCCCTTCTCCTTCATCCGCTGCACGGCGAGGAACTCGGCGTTGCCGCCGAGCATGATGTCGGTGCCGCGGCCGGCCATGTTCGTCGCGACGGTGACGGCGCCCAGGCGACCGGCGCGCGCGACGATCTCGGCCTCGCGCGCGTGGTTCTTCGCGTTCAGCACCTCGTGGCGGATGCCCTTCTTGGCGAGCAGGCGCGAGAGGTACTCGCTCTTCTCGACGCTCACCGTGCCCACGAGCACGGGCTGACCCTTCTCGTGCCGCTCGACGATGTCGTCGACGACCTGGGCGAACTTGCCCTGCTCGGTCGCGTAGACGAGATCCGACTGATCCTTGCGGACCATCGGGCGGTTCGTCGGGATCGGGACGACGCCGAGCTGGTAGGTCGACATGAACTCGGCGGCCTCGGTCTCGGCCGTGCCCGTCATGCCCGAGAGCTTCTCGTACAGGCGGAAGTAGTTCTGCAGCGTGACGGTGGCGAGCGTCTGGTTCTCGGCCTTGACCGGCACGCCCTCCTTGGCCTCGATGGCCTGGTGGATGCCCTCGTTGTAGCGGCGGCCCACGAGGATGCGGCCGGTGTGCTCGTCGACGATCATGACCTCGTCGTTCATGACGACGTAGTCCTGGTCTCGCTTGAACAGCGCGAGCGCCTTGATCGAGTTGTTCAGGAACGAGATGAGCGGGGTGTTCGCCGACTCGTAGAGGTTGTCGATGCCGAGGTAGTCCTCGACCTTCTCGATGCCCGCCTCCAGCACGCCGACGGTGCGCTTCTTCTCGTCGACCTCGTAGTCGACGCCCTCCTCGAGCGTGCGCGCGATCTTGGCGAACTCCGTGAACCAGCGGTTCGCGTCGCCCTGCGCGGGGCCCGAGATGATGAGCGGCGTGCGGGCCTCGTCGATGAGGATCGAGTCCACCTCGTCGACGATCGCGAAGAAGTGGCCGCGCTGGACGATGTCCTCCTTGCGCCAGGCCATGTTGTCGCGCAGGTAGTCGAAGCCGAATTCGTTGTTCGTGCCGTACGTGATGTCGGCGGCGTACTGCTCGCGGCGCTCGGCGGGCTTCTGACCCGACACGATGATGCCCGTGGTCATGCCGAGGGCGCGGAACACGCGGCCCATGAGCTCGGCCTGGTACGACGCGAGGTAGTCGTTCACGGTGATGACGTGGACGCCCTTGCCCGCGATGGCGTTGAGGTACGCGGGCAGCGTGGCGACGAGCGTCTTGCCCTCACCGGTCTTCATCTCGGCGATGTTGCCCAGATGCAGGGCCGCGCCGCCCATGACCTGCACGTCGTAGGGACGCATGCCGAGCGTGCGCTTGGCGGCCTCGCGCACGGCCGCGAAGGCCTCGGGCATCAGCTGGTCGAGCGTCTCGCCGGCCTCGTAGCGCGCCCGCAGCTCGACCGTCTCGTTCCGCAGCTCGTCGTCGGTGAGGGACTCGTAGTCCTCCTCGAGGGCGCCGACGGCGCGCACGACCTGCTGCAGCCGCCTGCGCACACGCCCTTCACCGGCGCGGAGCAGCTTCTCGAAGGGGTTCGCCACGTGACATCTCCTCGTAGATCGCGGCGCTCTGGTGCGCCGCCTCCCGCCCCATCCGGGAACGGGCATACACGGCCATGCTATCCGTCGTGACCCGGGGTCGCGTCAGTGGCTTCCCAGCCTGGCGGCGGTCCCCCATCATCAGGAAATATGCGCGCAACCTGGATCGTTTACGATCTGTACGTCCACCGTTCCCCTCCGCGTCACCGACGACGGATCGCGGGGACGGCACGCGGGCCGCGCAGGCGGCCCTCCCCCGGCGCCCTCCGGCGCCGATGCTCTGTCGACGACGGCCGCGGCCGTGAGGAGAATCCGAGGTGATCGATGACGTTTCTGGGCACTGAGCACACGCCGTTCGACGACGTGCGACGCGACCACACCATCCCCGACGCGCGCACGCGCGTGCTCACGGGGCTCCCGCACCTCGTCGAATCCGCGACGCCTCTCGAAGCCCAGACGTCCGATCTGCTCGCCCTCGCCGACATCCTGGAGGACGCCGGCCTCGCCCCGCTGCTGCTGCGCCGATCCAGCGGGCGGCCGGCACTCGCCGTGCCCGCCGCCGAGCGCACGGCGGCGCTGACCGCGCTCTCCCGCGCGTCCGACGGCGAGCCGTGGGTCGCGCGCCGGCCGGGCGGGCGGCTCGTGCCGCTGCAGGGAGACGCCGCGCGCGCCTTCGGCCGGCACGACGTCGCCACGCTGTTCCGGCCCCGCATCGTGCCCGGCGAGCGCCCCGCGTCGGTGGCGGCGGCCGGCACGCTCCGCTACGGGCACGAGACGGGCATCCGCGTGGAGTTCTGGCACTTCGACGCCGGCCAGGTCACGGCGCCGCGGCCGAACGCGCTCACCCGCCGGCACATGGCCGCCGAGGACCTCGAGTTCGAGACGGTGGAGCAGCACGGCCGCTCGTGGCGCACGCTGCGGGGCATGTTCACGCCCCTCGCGCACGAATTCACCGAGGACGTCGACATCGTCTTCTCGTGGGTGGACGGATCCTCCAGCGAGTTCCAGCGCAAGCGCGCCGAGCGCCTGGGCGCCTACGTCGTGGGCGACGGCGACGACCACGCCGCCCGCTTCCGCCAGGTGGACGAGCTGCGCTACGCCCTGCGCAGCGTGCACATGTTCGCGCCGTGGATCCGCACGATCTGGATCGCGACCGACAGCCCCGCCCCGGCGTGGCTGAAGGATCACCCGAAGGTGCGGATCGTGCGCAGCGAGGAGTTCTTCGCCGACCCGAGCGTGCTGCCCACGCACAACTCGCACGCCGTCGAGGCGCAGCTGCACCGCATCCCCGGCATCGCGGAGCACTTCCTGTACTCCAACGACGACATGTTCTTCGGTCGCCCCGTGCGCCCCGAGCTGTTCTTCACCGCCTCCGGGCTGACGCAGTTCGTCGAGTGCGACGTGCGCATCGGCATCGGCCCCTCGCGCACGCACCGCAGCGGCCACGACAACGCCGCCAGGGTCAACCGGGAGGTGCTCGAGCGCCGCTTCGGCCGGGTCATCACGCGCGATCTGCAGCACTGCGCCACGCCCCACCGCCGCAGCGTGATGTTCGAGCTCGAGCGCGAGTTCCCCGAGGAGATCCGCCGCACGGCCGCCGCGCGCTTCCGGAGCGCGACCGACGTGTCGGTCACGAACTCGCTGTACCACTACTACGCGGCGTTCACGGGACGCGCGCTGCCGACCTCGGTGCCGCGCACGCGCTACATTCAGACCACGCAGGCCGCGGCACTGCCCCGGCTGGAGAAGCTGCTGGAGCGGCGCGATGCCGACATGTTCTGCCTCAACGACGGCAGCGTGCCCGAGATCCCCGAGGAGCTGCGCGAGCGCGTCGTGCGCGACACCCTCGAGGCGTACTTCCCCGTCAAGGCCCCCTGGGAGCGCTGAGCCGGCTCAGCCCAGACGGTGAGGGTCCGCGAGCCCGCGCTCGATCCGCGAGCCCGCGCCGGATCGGGGGCGGGTTCGGCGATCGAGTGCGGGTTCGGCGACTCAGCCCAGGACGGGAAGGGGCGCCGTCGGCGGGGCGATGCGGTCGGCGCGGGCGCGCGTGGAGTCGCGGATCACCACGCCGGCGGCCTCGAGGCGTCGGCGCGTCTCGTCGGCCGTCGTCACCTCGGCCGGCGGGGCGTCGCTGAACGGCACGACCGAGTGCACGATCGTCTCGTCGTACACGTGCACGAGGTTGTACGCCTGCGCGCCGTCGCGCGGCGCCATGCCGCCGTCGGCGACGGCGAGGTCCTGCGTGTAGCAGCTCGACGACGCGACGGAGACGGGGATGCCCGCGAACGTCGCGGTCGTCGAGAAGTGCACGTGGCCGGCGAGGATCGAGCGCACATCGGTGCCGCGCAGCACGTCGGCGAGCGCGCGCTGATCCCGCAGCTCCACGATCGTGGCCAGATCCAGCACGCACGGCACGGGCGGGTGGTGCATCGCGAGGATCGTGCCGTGCGGAGCGGGGATCGACAGCTCCAGCTGCAGCCAGTCCCGCTGCGCCTGCGACACCTCGCCGTGGTGCGCGCCGGGCACCGAGGTGTCGAGCACGATGAGGCGCAGGCCGTCGATGTCGTAGACCGCGTCGACGGGATCGGTGCCCGAGGCGCCCAGCAGCTCGCGCCGGAAGCCGTCGCGGTCGTCGTGGTTGCCCATCACCCACACGACCCGCGCGCCGAGCCGCTCGGCGGCGGGCTCCACGATCGCCCGCAGCTGCGCGTAGGCCTCGCGCTCGCCCAGGTCGACGAGGTCGCCCGTGAACACGATCGCGTCGGGGCGGGCGCCGGATGCCTCGAGCTGGTCGAGGATCCGCCGCAGGTGCGCGGCGGCGTCGATGTCGAACACGCCGCCGTGCGCGCGCAGGTGCGTGTCGCTCAGATGGACGAGCAGGTGACTCGGGCGGGAGTACTCGGCGGTGCGCGCCGACCCGGCTGTCTCAGCCATGGCCCCCAAGTTACCCGCGCCTGCGCGCGGCGGCGCCGACACCCCGCCGTCGTGGGTGAACATCCGGGGAACTCTGCATGGCGGTTCAGGCTCGCCGCTCACGCAGGAGCGAGCGGGGCTTTCCAGGTATGCATATACTCGGCACATACATACCCGGAAATCCTTTGCGAACGGAGTGCCGATGTCGGTCCGCCAGAGCCTGCTCGCCATCCTCGATCAGGGCCCCTGCTACGGCTACCAGCTGCGGACGGAGTTCGACCGCCGCACGGGGTCGACCTGGCCGCTCAACGTGGGGCAGATCTACAACACGCTCGAGCGCCTCGAGCGCGACGGGCTCGTCGGCCGCGACGACGCCGACGACCAGGGGCACGTCTTCTGGCGGATCACCGACGCGGGCCGCGCCGAGGTCACCTCGTGGCTGGCCTCGCCCGTGGAGCGGGGCCAGGGCACGCGCGACGAGCTCGCGATCAAGCTGGCCCTGGCCGCCACGCTGCCCGGCGTCGACGTCGCCGAGGTCATCCAGACCCAGCGGCGCGCGACGCTGTCGCAGCTGCAGACGCTGCAGCGCGCGAAATACGCGGGCGCCTCGCCGGACGGCCCGGAGGAGCTGGCGTGGTCGCTCGTCGTGGATTCCATGATCTTCGCCGCGCAGGCGGAGGTGCAGTGGCTCGACCACACGGAGCAGCGCCTGCGGGCCCACCCGCAGCGCGCCCTCGACCTGGAGCTGTCCACCGATCGGCCGAAGCGCGGCCGCCCCGCGAAGGCGGCGCGCGCATGAGCGCGGACCATCGCGCGATGGGTGCGGGACGGCGGGTCCACGCGCCGCAGTCGCGGAACGCCAGGCCGCACAGCGGCCGGATATGAAGCGACCGCCGCAACGCAACCGTAGGATCGACTCATGGCGGGTTTCTGGGGCAGGCGGAAGCGCGAGGCTGACGAGCAGCAGGCGGCCGAGGACGCGTCGCTCGCGCGCCGCGCGCAGGCGGCGCTTGTCGCGACGGACGAGCGGATCCGCTCGACCTCCGACGAGGTGGCGTTCGCGGCGGCGGAGCTCGGCGACGGCCCGACGGCCGACATCCGCGCCGGGCTCGAGGCGGTGCGCACGCACATGGCCGAGGCGTTCCAGCTGCACCAGCTGAACCACGACGAGATCCCGGACACCCCCGAGGAGCTGCGCACGCGCAACGCGCGCATCATCCAGCTGTGCGAGTGGGCCGAGGACGTGCTCGACGAGCGCACCGAGAAGCTGAAGGCCGCCGTCGACAAGGTGCGCCAGGCCCCGCAGATCCTCGAGACCGTGCGCCGCGAGGCCGAGGAGCTGCGCGCCCGCATCCCCGGCACCCGCACGACGGTGGAACGACTGTCGGGCCGCTACAGCGCCGCGGCGCTGCACCGCGTCTCCGCGAACCCGGACGAGGCCGAGCAGCTGCTGGAGTTCGCCGTGCACTCCGCCGACGTCTCCGCGCGCCGCCGCGAGGCCCGCCGCACCGAGGAGGCGCTCGTCGCGCTCGAGACGGCGACGGAGGCCGTGCGCCGCGCCCGCACGATCATCGACGGCGTCGAGGACTTCGAGATCGAGGCGATGCGCGCGCAGTCCACGCTCGCCGACGTCGTGGCCGACTCGCGCTCCGACATCGTGGAGGCCCGCACGGCCCCGCAGACCCCCGAGGTCCTCCAGGCGATGGCGAACCTCGAGCGCGCCCTCGCGGCGCTGCCCGGGCCCGGCACGCCGTCGGATCCCTTCGAGGATCTCGCGAAGCTGCGCGATGCGAACGCCGCGCTCGATGCCGCCGTGGCGAAGGCGCGCGAGCGCGCGGCCCGCCCGATCCCGTCCATCGAGCACGTACGCCACGAGCTCGACTCGGCCGACCGCACGATCGGCGTGGCCAACAGCCTCATCTCGGGTCATCGCGGCTACATCGGCGCCGACGCCCGCACGCGCCTGGCGGAGGCGCAGCGCCTGCGCCTCGACGTCGACAGGATGATCCCCGACGAGGACACCCGCGAGCAGGCACTGCTGCTGGCCCGCCGGGTGGGCCAGCTCGCGCAGGAGGCGCTGCAGCTGGCCCAGCGCGACATCGACCAGGACCGCCCGGACGACTGGGGCGGCTGGGGCGGACGCGGCGGCGGCCGCCGGGGCGGCTATGGCGGGGGCGGCGACCTCCTCGGCCCCGTGGTCGGCGGCCTCCTGCTCGGCGGCCTCATCGGCGACATCTTCGACTGAGCGAGCCGCCGCGCCGCGCGGGCCGCTCTCCTAGTGCGGCGGCAGCTTCGCCACGCCGTGGCGTGCGGGCTCGTCCGGCTCCGCCGCGGTCTCGGGCGAGGCCTGCGATCCGCCCTCCGGAGCATCGCTGCCGGGATAGCTCGGCTGCTCGACCTCGTCGCCCTCGCGTTCCTCCTTCGGGGGCAGGTGGTCGAGCGGCTTCTTCGCGTCATCTCGATTGCTCATGCCGCCAGCCTGCGACATCGTCCCGTCGCCGCCGAGGGGCTTGCGCGGTGCCGTCCCCCCTGTTCCACCCGGGCTTGCACTGGTCGCTTCATCTCCGCGGCTGCGCCGCTCCGTTCAGCAACCGAGGGGAACCGCCGGGTCACACCCATCGGTTGCTGAACGGAGGCCGCGAAGCGGCCGGAGATGAAGCGACCACCGCAACGCGACTCAGCGCTCCCGGCGCTCCCGCAGGTACAAGCGCACCGAGGGCACATTCCCCTCGATGAAGCGCCGCTTCTTCTCGTGACTCCAGCCTTGAATCCGCTTCTCCCACGCGAAGGCCTCCTCGACGCGCTCGAAGTGCTCGCTCCACGCGAGCCGGATCGGCAGCCGGTGCCGCGTGTACGCCGCTCCCAGTCCGTTCTCGTGCTGCCACAGGCGGCGGTCAAGGTCCCATGTGCTGCCGGTGTAGTACGTCCCATCCCGGCACTCGAGGATGTAGAGATACGGCATGCCGCGACCGTACGCAGGAGGCGGAGCTTGTCTGCACGGATCCACAGCAAAGGATGTCGCAGAGGGCGCGAACCCCGCTGTGAGCGAGCCGACGAACTTGCGGTGGTCGCTTCATCTCCGCGGCTCCGCCGCTCCGTTCAGCAACCGAGGGGAACCGCAGGCTTGCGGTGGTCGCTTCATCTCCGCGGCCTCCGGCCGCTCCGTTCAGCAACCG
>NZ_JBMDJT010000048.1:0-18323 GCF_057809335.1 Microbacterium sp. FG3
CCCCCCCCCCCCCCCCCCCCCCCCCCCCCGCGGAACGACTTCCTGGGAAGGCGGACGTGGACACCCTGATTGACAACCTCGATCTCTGGGGCGATGCGCTGGGCAACACCGTGCTGCTGTTCGTGGTGAGCGGCGTCATGGCGCTGGTCCTCGGGACGATCGTGGGCGCGATGCGCGTCTCGCCCGTGCCGATCGCGCGCGCCGTCGGCACGGCGTACGTCAACCTCGTGCGCAACACGCCGCTGACCCTCATCTTCTTCTTCTTCGCGCTGGGCTTCCCGGCGCTCGACCTCGTCGACCTCAGCTACACCTCGCTGGCGATTCTCGCGCTCGGCTTCTACACGGCCACTTATGTCGCCGAGGCCCTGCGGGCGGGCATCAACACCGTCCCCGTCGGACAGGCCGAGGCGGCCCGCGCGATCGGGCTGCCGTTCGGTCAGGTGATGACGCTCATCGTTCTGCCTCAGGCGTTCCGCTCGATCGTCCCGCCGATGATGAGCGTGTTCATCGCGCTGCTCAAGAACACGACGGTCGCTGCGGGATTCTCGGTCGTGGAGCTCGGCTCGATGCGCGCGAACCTCTCCGAGCGTGGGGAACCGGCGATGGTCGTGCTGCTGTGGATCGCCGGATTCTTCGTCGCGATGGTCCTGCTGCTGTCGTGGCTGCAGCGAACGCTCGAGACCCGATGGAAGGTGCTGCGATGACCTCGGTCCTGTACGACGTCCCGGGTCCGAAGGCGATCCTGCGCAACCGCATCCTCGGCGCGCTCACCGTCGTGGTGCTCATCGCGCTGCTCGCGTGGGTCATCTGGCTGTTCATCGCCTCGGGTCAGTTCACGGCGCAGAAGTGGTCGGTGTTCTCCTACACCTACGTGTGGCAGAACCAGATCCTTCCGGCGCTGGTGCAGACAGTGCTCGCCTTCGCGACGGCGGGTGTCGGCTCCATCGTCTTCGCCTTCGTCCTCGCGGTCGGCCGGCTGTCGGACCACGCGTGGGTGCGCGTGCCGTTCACGGTGATCACCGAGGTGTTCCGCGCCGTCCCGGTTCTGATCATGATGATGATCCTGTACTACGGCCTGCCGTCGATCGGCGTCTCGATGTCGCCGTATGCGGCCGTGGTCATCGCGCTCATCGCCTACAACGGCTCGGTGATCGCCGAGGCGCTGCGCGCCGGCGTCCACTCGCTGCCGCGCGGTCAGAGCGAGGCCGGCTACGCCATCGGCCTGCGCAAGTCGGGCGTCATGACGTTCATCCTGATGCCGCAGGCCGTGCGGGCGATGATGCCCGTCATCCTCGCCCAGCTGGTCGTGTGCCTCAAGGACACCGCGCTCGGCTCGATCATCACGTACGAGGAGCTGCTGTACGTGGCCAAGCTCATCGGCGGCAACCTGCAGACGGGCCGGCCGTACATCCCCGCGGCGATCATCATCGGCGGCATCTACATCGGGATGTGCCTCCTCCTCTCGCTGGTGGCGCGGCTCGTCGAGAAGCGCATGTCGAAGTCGCCGCGTGTGAAGGCCGCTCAGGACGCGATCGCCCCGCGTCTGCACCAGGAGTCGACCATCACCCAGGTCATCGCCCAGCAGGATGCGGACGTGTTCGCTTCGCGCGACGGTGGGGCGGGGCACGGCGACGGCCGCCTCTGACCCGCCGCTGACGACGCCCCCGCGGATCCCGGATCCGCGGGGGCGTCGTCGCTCCCCGGCGGGGACGGGAACCGCGACGAACTAGACTCGACTCTCGTGTCCGATGCACCCGAGATCACGCCAGAGGCCGTCGAGGCCGCGGTGGCCGATGCGCTCGCCGCCGTCGCCGCCGCCACCGACACCGCGTCGCTCAAGGCCGCCCGCGCCGCCCACCAGGGGGAGGGCAGCCCGCTCGCCGCGCTGAACGCGCAGATGCGTCACGTCGCCAAGGAGCACAAGGCCGAGTACGGCAAGCTCGTCGGCGCCGCGCGCGGCCGCGTGAACCAGGCGTTCGCGGCGCGCGAGGACGAGCTGGCGCAGGCCGAGCTCGCCGCGCGGCTCGAGGCCGAGCGCATCGACATCACCGCCGTCGCGAGCCGGACCCGCACGGGCGCGCGCCACCCCATGAGCCTGCTGCAGGAGCAGATCAGCGACATCTTCGTGGGCATGGGATGGGAGATCGCGGAGGGCCCCGAGCTCGAGCACGAGTGGTTCAACTTCGACGCCCTCAACCTCGACGAGGACCACCCCGCCCGCCAGATGCAGGACACCTTCTTCGTCGATCCGGTCGACCGCCACCTCGTCATGCGCACGCACACGAGCCCCGTGCAGATGCGCTCGATGCTCGAGCGCGACGTGCCGATCTACGTGCTGTGCCCGGGCAAGGTGTACCGCACCGACGAGTTCGACGCGACGCACCTGCCCGTCTTCACGCAGGCCGAGGGCCTGGTCGTCGACAAGGGCATCACGATGGCGCACCTGAAGGGCACGCTCGACCACCTCGCGCGCGAGCTGTTCGGCCCCGAGGCGAAGACCCGCCTGCGCACCAACTACTTCCCGTTCACGGAGCCGAGCGCCGAGTTCGACCTGTGGCACCCGACCTTCAAGGGCGGCGCGCGCTGGATCGAGTGGGGCGGCTGCGGCATGGTCAACCCGAACGTGCTGCGCGCGGCGGGGATCGACCCGGAGGTCTACAGCGGCTTCGCGTTCGGGATCGGGATCGAGCGGGCCCTCATGTTCCGCTCGGACGTGCAGGACATGCGCGACATGGCCGAGGGCGATGTGCGCTTCAGCGAGCAGTTCGGGATGGTGGTGTGATGCGCGTCCCGCTTTCGTGGCTGCGTGAGTTCGTCGAGGTCCCTCAGGACGCGACCCCGGAGGACGTCTTCGCGGCGCTCGTGTCGGTCGGCTTCGAGGAGGAGGAGGTCATCTCCTTCGACCTGACGGGGCCGATCGTTGTCGGGAAGGTGCTCGAGTTCGTCGAGGAGCCGCAGTCGAACGGCAAGACGATCCGCTGGTGCCAGGTCGACGTGGGCGAGGCGAACGGCGGCGTGCGCGGCATCGTGTGCGGCGCGTCCAACTTCGTCCAGGGCGACAAGGTCGTGGTGACGCTGCCGGGCGCCGTGCTGCCCGGCCCGTTCCCCATCGCGGCGCGCAAGACCTACGGGCACGTCTCCGACGGCATGATCGCCTCGGCCAAGGAGCTGGGCCTCGGCGACGAGCACTCCGGCATCATCCGGCTCGTCGAGTGGGGGATCGATCCCGAGGTGGGCACGGATGTCATCGCGCTGCTCGGCCTCGACGACGTCGCGGTCGACGTGAACGTCACCCCCGACCGCGGCTACGCCCTGTCGATCCGCGGCCTCGCGCGCGAGTACGCCCTCTCGACGGGCGCGCGCTTCATCGATCCTGGCCTGCGCGACGACGTCGCGGCGGCCTCCGGATTCCCCGTCGCGATCCGCGACGAGGCCCCGATCCGCGGCCGCATCGGCGCGAGCGAGTTCGTCACGCGCGTCGTGCGCGGCGTCGACGCCTCGCGGCCGACACCGCCTTGGATGGTGGCGCGGCTGTCGCTGGCAGGCGTGCGCTCGATCTCGCTGCTCGTCGACATCACCAACTACGTCATGATCGAGCTCGGCCAGCCCATCCACGGCTACGACCTCGACACCCTCGCGGGCGGCATCACCGTGCGCCGTGCGAGCGAGGGGGAGACCCTCGAGACGCTCGACGGCCAGACGCGCACGCTGTTCGCCGAGGACCTGCTCATCACCGACGAGTCCGGCCCGATCGGCCTGGCCGGCGTCATGGGCGGCGCGAAGACGGAGATGAGCGCCGCCACGACGAACGTGCTCGTGGAGGCGGCGACGTTCGATCAGGTCTCGATCGCGCGCACGGCGCGTCGGCACAAGCTGCCGAGCGAGGCGTCGCGCCGCTTCGAGCGCGGCGTCGATCCGCTCATCGCGCCCGTCGCGGCGCAGCGCGTCGTGGACCTCATGGTGGAGCTGGCCGGCGGCACCGCCGACGCGCTCGGCTCGTCGGTCGGCGCCGTCGTCGAGCCCGAGCCCATCGCCCTTCCTGCGGCGTTCGTGCCCGGCCTCATCGGCGTGGACTACGCGCCGGAGCGCATCCGCGAGACGCTCGAGCTCATCGGCTGCGCCGTCGCCGACGCCGCCGACGGCTGGACCGTCACGCCGCCGTCCTGGCGCCCGGATCTCACGGACAAGTGGACGCTGGCCGAGGAGGTCGCGCGCGTCGACGACGTCGACAAGGTGCCCTCGATCCTGCCCACCCCGCCCTCGGGCCGCGGATACACACCCGCGCAGCAGGGACGCCGCCGCGTCGCGAACGCCCTCGCCGCGTCCGGCTTCGTCGAGACGCCGTCGTTCCCGTTCGTGTCGGAGGCGCAGAACGACCTGCACGGATCGGCGACCGGGGAGGAGCTGCCGAGCATCCGGCTGGCCAACGCGCTCGACCAGACGGCGCCGTTCCTGCGCCGCTCGCTCGTGCCTGGCCTGCTGCAGACCGCGCACCGCAACCTGTCGCGCGGCATGACCGATCTCGCGCTGTTCGAGGTGGGCAGCGTCTTCCTGCCGGAGCCCGGCGTGGACTACGGCACCGACGTGAACCCGCCGCGCGGGGAGCGCCCCTCGGACGACATGATCGCGCGCCTGCGCGCCGCCGTGCCGCCGCAGCCGCGTCACGTCGCGCTGCTGCTGGCGGGCAACGTCGCGCCCAAGCAGCCGGGCCGCGCGGCCGAGGCCGCGGGCCTCGAGGTCGCGCTCGACGCCGTCCGCACGATCGCGGTGGCGGCGGGCGTCGAGATCGACGTGGCGCAGGGTGCGCGCGCCGCGCTGCACCCGGGCCGCGCGGGCGTGCTGTCGGTCGGCGGCACCGAGGTCGGCTACGTGGGCGAGCTGCTGCCGCAGGTGGCCGCGGACGCCGACCTGCCCGGCCGCGTCACGGTGGCCGAGCTCGATCTCGACCTGCTCCTGTCGCTTGCGGGCGAGCGGGTCGTCGTGGCCTCGCTGTCGACGTATCCCGCCGCCACGCAGGACGTCTCGCTCGTCGTGGATGCCGCGCTGCCGGCCGCCGAGCTGCGCGCCGCGCTGGTCGAGGGCGCGGGGGAGCTGCTCGAGTCGATCCGCCTCGTGGACGACTACCGCGGCGAGGGAGTGGCCGAGGGATCGAAGAGCCTCACGTTCGCGCTGCGCTTCCGTGCCCCCGACCGCACCCTCACGGCGGCCGAGGCGACCGAGGCGAAGCTCGCGGGCGTCTCCCTGGCCGAGACGCGCTTCGACGCCAAGCTCCGCGACTGACCCGCGAGAATCCACTTGCGCGCCGAGAATCCAGTCACCCATGGATTCTCGGCGCGGCGGTGGATTCTCGACGTTCGAGCGCGGCTCGCAGCGTGAGCAGGGGGTGCTCGGATCGCGGGCGGAGAGGGCGCAGGCCAGCGGTTCGCAGGATCGCGTCGAAGGGATCGACGAGGCGAACGTCCGCATGCCCCCAGCGCGCGAACCCGGCGACGTGCCGACGCAGCTCGTCCTCACGCCGTTTCTCCTCCCAGACCGCCGTGGCGCCGTCCCCGTGGGTCCCGTCATACTTCACGCGCCCGTCCGCTTCGCCGATCACGCGCTCCTCGGGCCAGAACATGTCGGCGCGGTAGTGCAAGCCGTCGCTCGGATGGAAGGCCACCTGCAGGTCGGGCTGCGGGTACCCGAGCCACTCGATGACCGCGCGGCTGATCGACTCGAGCGCGCTCTCCGCGAGCGGCGTGGCGCGCTCGAGCGCCCAGCGAGCCGCGGCGCGGCCGCGGCTGCTCGCGCGATCCTCGTTCCGCGCGAGGAGCAGGTCGTGCGCACCCCCTCCGATTGATCGCAGCACGGCATCGGCGGTCATCAGGGCGATGGCAGGATGCCGTGCGCGTGCAATGTCGACCGCGAGCTCTTCCGGTGCGACGACGAGGATGCCGTCCTCGCGGCGCATCCGCCTCTCCTCGCCGGTCACGTGGAAACGCACGCCCGCGACCCGTCGACCCGCCGCGGTGCCCGGGGAGAGGACATGCACGTCATCGAGGCGACCGGCGACGGGGAGCCCGTAGAGCACCGCCGCTGCCTCGAGCATGAAGATGGCGTCGGGATGCGTGGCGGCGTAGGCGTGCACCCGAGCGAGATAGCGCTCCGACGGGCGCAGCGTGTGCCACGCGGCCGCGGGTGCGAACACACCGCGACTCACACGATGCAGCTCACCGCGCCGATGAGCCGCGTCCAGGCGGGAAGCCGAGTCTGCCCGGCGGAGAAGCGGAAGGGGCGCAGGACGCAGGGACCCCGAACGCATATCGACTCGTGCCATGCACCCACGCTCGCGCCTGCCTCGCCCTCGCCCCCGCGTTCCCCCTCAACCTGTGGACAGAATCCGCCCCACACCCCCCTGTGAACGCGCGCCGCCCCGCTTCCTCCGCTTCGCTGAGAATCCATTTGCGCGCCGAGAATCCAAGCGCCCGTGGATTCTCGGCGCGGGGTTGGATTCTCGCGGATCAGCGGATCAGCGGATCAGCGGATCGGCGGATCAGCCGGTCAGCGGGAGGGCCAGCGCCAGGGCGGTGCCTCGAGGGGCAGCTGGCCGACGACGCGCGTGCCCTCGCCTGTCGAGGTGAGCTCGACGCGCTCGCCGCCTGCGGCCTCCAGCGCCGCGGCGAGCCGGGCCGCATGCGTCACGACGAGCACCTGGGTCTCGTCCGACGCCTCGCGGATGAGCGCGGCGAGCGGATCGAGCAGGTCGGGGTGCAGGCTGGACTCCGGCTCGTTGAGCACGATGAGCGGGGCCGGGCGCGCGGGCCGCAGGGCCGCGATCAGCAGCAGGTAGCGCAGCGTGCCGTCCGACAGCTCCGCCGCCTCGAGCGGGCGCAGCAGCCCCCGCTGGTGCATGCGCAGGCGGAAGCGCCCGTCCTCGCCGGTCTCGACGGCGACGCGGGCGCCCGGAAAAGCCGCGGCGACGTCGGCGGCCAGATCGAGCCCCGCGTCCTCGGCGGACGCCCACGTGGCCGCGAGGTCGGCGCCGTCGTGCGCGAGGTGGCGCACGCGCGTGCCGACCTGCGGCTGCCGCGCGGGCGCGTCCCTGTCGGTGCGGAAGTGGTCGTAGAAGCGCCACGACGACAGCGTGCGGCGCAGCGCGAGCAGCTCGGGGCCCGCGTCGGTGTCGGCCACGTCGGTCAGGATCGACTCGTGCGGCGCAAGGGCGCCCGGCAGCGCGCGCCACGCGTCCTCGCGCACCCGCACGCCCGCGCGGTCGCGGTCCACGAACGTCGTCGCCGGCTTCGCGAGCGGCCCCGCGAACACCTGCTCGCGCTTGATCTCCGCATCGCGCACGAACAGCGAGCGCGAGTCGATCTGCGGCAGCCCCAGGTCGACGAGATAGCCGAGCTCCTCGGAGGCGAAGCCGAGCCGCAGCGACACCGGCCCGCGCCGCACCGTCCCGCTCGCCGATCCCAGCGTCTCGGGCCCGGCCCACAGCGCCGACGACAGCCCGCCCTCCTCGGCGAGAGCGGCGATCGTGCGCCCCTGCGCGGCGGCGGCCAGCAGGCGCAGCGAGCGGTACAGGCTGCTCTTGCCCGATCCGTTCCCTCCCGTCACGACGGTCGCCCTGCCCAGCGGCACGACGAGATCGACGAGGGAGCGGTAGCCGGCCACGGCAAGAGCGGTGATCACCCGCCCATCCTGCCGCGCGCCGCCGACATCCGCGGGCTCAGGCCCTCCCGTGCTCGCCGCGCAGCGGCACGAAGCGCACGGGGCCCAGATCGTCCGGCTCCTCGCGGTCGCCGCGGCGCGTGACGCGCACGAGCTGCTGCCAGCCCGCATGGCGCTCCCGCGGCATGACGATGCGCCCGCCGTCCGCGAGCTGCGCGCGCCACGGCGGCGGGATGTCGGGGGCCGCAGCGGCGGAGAGGATCGCGTCGAAGGGCGCGTGCTCCGGCAGCCCGCGCGAGCCGTCGCCGACGACGACGCGCACGTGGGCCGCGCTCGCGGCGTCGAGCGCCGCCCGCGCCCGCTCCGCGAGGTCGGGCACGTACTCCACCGACCACACCCGCGCGCCCATCGCCGCATACACCGCCGCCGCGTAGCCCGATCCGGTGCCGACGTCGAGCACGCGGTCGCCGGGGGAGATCCGCGCGGCCTCCGCCGTGAGCGCCACGATGAACGGCTGCGAGATCGTCTGGCCGTGCCCGATCGGCAGCGGGGAGTCGGCGTAGGCGTCGTCGGCGAGGTGATCGGGCACGAAGAGCTCGCGCGGCACGCGCGCCATCGCCTCGAGCACGCGGGCGTCGCGGATGCCGCGCGCCCTGAGGTGCCGCGCGACCATCCGCTCCCGCGCCGCGTCGTGCGGTGAGGAGGGCCCGGGTCCGGACGATTTGCTCATGCGCACACCGCGTGATCCACGGTACGCGCGCCGTCGCGCCGCGGACAGGCGCCGTGCTAGCCTGCCGCACATGACCTCGACCGCGATGGATGCGCAGCTCGTTCCGAGCAGCGCCGTCGCGCTCCGACGTCCGCGCGCCCGCCGAATCTAGGCGGCCCGCGACGTGCCGGCGTGTCCGGGGGAGCGGTGCCGCCGTTGATCAGGCACCCATTCCCACGGACATAAGGTAGAGATCATGACCTATTCGGTCGCCGTCTCCGGCGCATCTGGCTACGCGGGTGGGGAGATCCTGCGCCTGCTCGCCGAGCACCCCGACGTCGAGATCCGCACGGTCACCGCCCATTCGAACGCGGGCGACCCGCTCATCGCGCACCAGCCGCACCTGCGCTCGCTGCGTCACCTCGAGCTGCAGCCCACGACGCCCGAGACGCTCTCGGGCCACGACGTCGTCTTCCTCGCGCTGCCGCACGGGCAGTCGGGCCAGTACACCGGCGCGCTCGGCGATGCCGCGCTCGTCATCGACGCGGGCGCGGATCACCGCCTCACCTCGCGCGAGGACTGGGACGCCTTCTACGGCGGCGGCTTCCACGACGCGTGGGCCTACGGCGTGCCAGAGCTGATCGTCGGCGGCGCCAAGCAGCGCGAGACCCTGCGGGGCGCGACGCGCATCGCCGCCCCGGGCTGCAACGCCTCGACGGTGTCGCTGAGCATGGCCCCGGGCGTCGCGGCGGGCGTGATCGACCCCGGCGACATCGTCGCGGTGCTCGCGGTCGGGCCCTCGGGCGCGGGCAAGAGCCTCAAGCCGCACCTGCTGGGCAGCGAGATCCTCGGCACGGCCAACCCGTATGCCGTCGGCGGCACGCACCGGCACATCCCCGAGATCCGGCAGGCGCTGCGGGCGGCGGGGGCCGCCGACCCGCGCGTGTCGTTCACCCCGGTGATCGTGCCGATGGCGCGCGGCATCCTCGCCACGACGAGCGCCCCCATCGCGCCCGGTGCGAGCGATGCCGACATCCGCGGCGCGTGGGAGGCCGCCTACGGCGACGAGACCTTCGTGCAGCTGCTGCCCGAGGGGCAGATGCCCCGCACGGCCGACGTGCTCGGCGCGAACACCGCGCTGATGGGGCTGGCGATCGACCGGGCCGCGAACCGCGTGGTCGTCGTCGCGGCGGTCGACAACCTCACGAAGGGAACCGCGGGGGCCGCGATCCAGTCCATGAACCTCGCGCTGGGCCTGCCCGAGGGCACTGCGCTGACCGTGAACGGAGTGGCGCCGTGAGCGTGACCGCACCCGCAGGATTCGAGGCGGCCGGGGTCGCCGCCGGGCTGAAGTCGACCGGGAAGCCGGACGTGGCCGTCGTCGTCAACCGCGGTCCGCTCAAGACCGGCGCCGCCGTGTTCACGAGCAACCGCGCCAAGGCCAACCCGATCCTGTGGTCGCAGGAGGCCGTCAAGGACGGCGCCGTCGAGGCGGTCGTGCTGAACTCCGGCGGTGCCAACTGCTTCACGGGATCGTTCGGCTTCCAGACCACGCACCAGACCGCCGAGAGGGCGGCCGAGCTGCTGGGCGTGAGCGCCGGCGACGTGCTCGTGTGCTCGACGGGGCTGATCGGCACGGGCGACGAGGTCTTCCGCGCCAGGGTGCTCGCCGGAACGGAGGCCGCGATCGGCGCGCTGTCGGCCGGCGGCGGCGCCGACGCGGCCGCCGCCATCATGACGACCGACACCGTGCCGAAGACCGCCGTGCGGCGCGGCGACGGATGGACGATCGGCGGCATGGCGAAGGGCGCCGGCATGCTCGCGCCGGGCCTGGCGACGATGCTCGTCGTGCTCACGACCGACGCCGTGCTCACACCCGAGCAGACCGATGGGCACCTGCGCGCCGCGACCCGCGTGACGTTCGACCGGCTCGACTCCGACGGCGCCATGTCGACGAACGACCAGGTGACGCTCCTGGCGAGCGGCGCCGCGGGCGTCGAGCCGGACGGCGAGGCGTTCCGCGCCGCGCTCACCGAGCTGTGCGCCGATCTCGCCACCCAGCTGATGGCCGACGCGGAGGGCGCGAGCCACGAGATCACGATCGAGGTGCGCGGCGCCGCCACCGAGGACGACGCCGTCGAGGTGGGCCGCGCGCTCGCCCGCAACGGCCTCTTCAAGACCGCGATCTTCGGCAACGACCCCAACTGGGGCCGCGTGCTCGCGGCGATCGGCACGACGAGCGCCGCCTTCGACCCCTACAACGTGGACGTGTGGATGAACGGCGTGCGCGTGTGCAGCCAGGGCGGCCCGGATCGCCCGCGCGAGGAGGTCGACCTCACGCCGCGCGCGACGCGCGTCGAGATCGACCTGTTCGCGGGCGACGCCTCCGCCGTCATCCTGACGAACGACCTCACCCACGCGTACGTCCACGAGAACAGCGCCTACAGCTCATGAGCGAGATCGACCTGCAGCACACCACGCCCGAGGAGGCCGCCGTCAAGGCGACCACCCTCATCGAGTCGCTGCCGTGGCTCAAGCAGTACCGCGACGAGGTGGTCGTCGTGAAGTACGGCGGCAACGCGATGATCAGCGAGGAGCTGCAGGACGCCTTCGCCGAGGACATCGCGTACCTGCGCTATGTCGGCATCAAGCCGGTCGTCGTGCACGGCGGCGGACCGCAGATCTCGAGCATGCTCGACCGGCTGGCGATCCCCAGCGAGTTCAAGGGCGGCTACCGCGTCACCTCGACCGAGGCGATCTCCGTCGTGCGCATGGTGCTGACGGGCCAGATCAACCCGCAGCTGGTGGCGAAGATCAACTCGCACGGTCCCTTCGCCGTCGGCCTGTCGGGCGAGGACGCGGCGCTGTTCGGCGGCCGCCGCCGCGGCGTCGTCATCGACGGCGTCGAGCAGAGCCTGGGCCGCGTCGGCGACGTCGTCCAGGTCGACCCGACCCCCGTGGTCGATCACCTCAAGGCGGATCGGATCCCCGTGGTCGCGGGCGTCGCGCCGGACCTCGACAACCCGGGGCAGACGCTCAACATCAACGCCGACGCCGCCGCCTCCGCCCTCGCCCGGGCGCTCGGCGCGAAGAAGCTCGTCATCCTGACGGACGTCCCCGGCCTGTACGCCGACTGGCCCAACCGCGACTCGCTCGTCTCGCACCTGCGCGCGGCCGAGCTGCGCGAGCTCATGCCCAAGCTGGAATCGGGCATGATCCCGAAGATGCAGGCGTGCCTCGACGCGGTCGAGGGCGGCGTGCAGAAGGCGTCGATCATCGACGGCCGGGTGGCCCACTCGGTCCTCGTCGAGCTGTTCACCAGCGAGGGCATCGGAACGGAGGTCTCGGCATGCGCCGTACTGAGCGACCGGAGGGAGTCGAAGTGACGAACGCGGACTGGAAGGCGGCCGCCGAGCGCGACCTCATGAACCTGGGCGCGCGCCCGCGGCTGTTCGAGCGCGGCGAGGGCTCCCACGTGTGGGACGACGAGGGCACCCGCTACCTCGACTTCCTCGGCGGCATCGCCGTGAACGGCCTCGGGCACGCGCACCCCGTGTTCGTCGAGGCGGTCTCGCGCCAGGCGGCCACGCTCGCCCACGTGTCGAACTACTTCACCTCGGGCCCGCAGCTCGAGCTCGCCGCCCGCCTGAAGCGGCTCGCCGGCACGGGCGAGTCCGGCCGCGTGTTCCTCGCCAACTCCGGCAGCGAGGCCAACGAGACGGCCATCAAGCTCGCGCGCCTGCACGGCAACCCGCGCGGCGCCCAGACGATCCTGTGCCTCGAGGGCGCCTTCCACGGCCGCACCACGGGCGCGCTCTCGCTCACGCCCAAGGCCGCGTACCAGGATCCGTTCGCGCCGCTGCTGCCGGGCGCCACGCCCATCGCGCGCACGATCGACGCGCTCGAGGCCGCCTTCGCCGCCGGCGGCGTCGCGGCGATCGTCATCGAGCCGATCCAGGGCGAGGCGGGCGTGCGCGAGCTGCCCGCCGGCTTCCTCGCCCGCGCCAGGGAGCTGGCGACGGAGCACGACGCGCTGCTCATCCTCGACGAGGTGCAGACCGGATCGGGCCGGACGGGGGAGTGGTTCGCCTTCCAGCTGCCCGGCATGCTGCCGGAGGGCGCGCTGCCCGACGCGGTGACCTTCGCCAAGAGCGTCGCGGCGGGCTTCCCGCTCGGCGGCCTCATCACGTTCGGCGCGGCGAGCGAGCTGTTCTACCCCGGCACCCACAACTCCACCTTCGGCGGCAACCCGCTCGCGGCGCACGTCGCGAACGCGGTGCTCGGCCACATCGAGGACGAGGGGCTGCTCGCGAACGTCGCGGCCCGCGGCGCGCAGCTGCGCGAGGCGGTCGAGGCCCTCCCGCTCGTGACGGGCACGCGGGGCGCCGGCCTGCTCATCGGCATCGCGCTGTCGGCGCCCGTGGCCGGCGATGTCGTCGCGGCGGCGCTGGAGCGCGGCCTGATCGTGAACGCCCCGGCGCCCGACACCATCCGCATCGCGCCCGCGTACACGATCGGGGACGCAGAGATCGAGGAGTTCCTCACCCTCTTCCGCGACGCGCTCGCCGCCGTCGCCGACCGCCAGACCCAGGAGACCGCCGCATGACCCGCCACTTCCTGCGCGACGACAGCATCACGCCCGCCGAGCAGTCCGAGATCCTCGATCTCGCGGCGCGGCTGAAGGCCGACCGCTGGTCGGAGCGGCCGCTCGAGGGCCCCCAGACGGTGGCGGTCATCTTCGACAAGTCCTCCACCCGCACCCGGGTCTCGTTCGCCGTCGGCATCGCCGACCTCGGGGGCATCCCTCTCATCATCTCGACGGCCAACAGCCAGCTGGGCGGCAAGGAGACCCCCGCCGACACGGCGCGCGTGCTCGAGCGCCAGGTGGCCGCGATCGTGTGGCGCACCTACGCGCAGGCGGGCCTCGAGGAGATGGCCGAGGGCACGCGCGTGCCCGTCGTCAACGCGCTCAGCGACGACTTCCACCCGTGCCAGCTGCTCGCCGACCTGCTCACCATCCGCGAGCACAAGGGCGAGCTCAAGGGCCTCACGCTGTCGTTCTTCGGCGACGGCCGCAGCAACATGGCGCACTCCTACGCGCTCGCGGGCGCCATGGCCGGCATGCACGTGCGCATCGCCTCGCCCGAGTCGTACGCCCCGCGCGAGGACATCGTGGCCGACGCCGACCGGATCGGTGCCCAGACGGGCGGATCCGTCACGCTCCTGACCGATCCGCTCGAGGCCGCGGCCGGCGCCGACGTGGTCGTGACCGACACGTGGGTGTCGATGGGCAAGGAGGAGGAGAAGCTCGCGCGGCTGCGCGACCTCGGGGCGTACAAGGTGACGCAGGAGACGATGTCCCTCGCCGATCCCGGCGCCGTCTTCATCCACTGCCTGCCCGCCGATCGCGGCTACGAGGTCGACGCCGACGTGATCGACGGCCCGCAGAGCGTCATCTGGGACGAGGCCGAGAACCGCCTGCACGCCCAGAAGGCGCTGCTCGTCTGGCTGCTGAAACAGCAGTGACATGACGGCGGGGCCGGTGGCGCGCGGGGCATGGCTCCGCCGCAACTGGGCGCGCCTCGACGGCCCCGGCCGCGAGGCCGGCGTCGATCTGGCACGCGGGATCGCCATGATCGGCATGTTCGCGGCCCACATGGTGGAGCTGCCGGCGTTCCGCTGGACCGAGCCGGCGAGCTGGCCGGGAATCGCGAACGGGCACTCGTCGATCCTCTTCGCCACGCTGGCCGGCGTCTCGATCGCCCTCGTCACGGGCGGGCCGCGCGGCATCGACCCGCACGCCGCGACCGCGGCCCGGTGGCGCCTCGTCGTGCGCGCGCTGTGCATCTGGACCCTCGGCGTCCTCCTCGCCGCCACCCCCGTGCCGATCATCGTGATCGTGCCCGCGTACGGGATCCTGTTCCTCCTCGCCGTGCCCGCGATCCGCTGGCGCCCGCCCGCCCTTTTCGCGGCGGCTGCGGTCATCGCGCTCGCCGCGCCGTTCGCCGTGCACGCCATCGACGCGGCGCCGTTCTGGGACACCGCGTCGGGCATCGCCGTGGACGGCGCGCTCGGGTGGAACTACCCGTTCCTGCTGTGGGCGGCGTTCGTCGCGCTGGGGCTCGGGATCGGCCGGCTGCGGCTGCGCGAGCCTGTGACTGCGCTGCTGCTGCTCGCCGCGGGAATCGTGCTCACGGCCCTCGGCGAGGGCGTGATCGCGCACTGGGCCGCGGCCGACGGGTGGCGCGCCGCGCTCGACGCGCAGCCGCACTCGAGCGGCGTCGGCGAGGCCGTCGGCTCCGGCGGCGTCGCGATGGCCGCGATCGCGCTGTGCGTGCTGCTGTGCCGCACGCCGCTGCGGTGGCTCGCCCTGCCGCTGCGCGCGGTGGGCTCGATGCCGCTGAGCGCCTACACGGCGCAGTTCGTCGTGTGGGTCGCGGTCGCCGGATCCAGCCCCGATCCGCTCGCCTTCCGCGCCACGGAGCCGTTCTGGCCGTTCACGATCGCGACGATCCTCGCCTGCACGGCATGGGCGGTGCTCGTGGGCCGCGGGCCGCTGGAATGGGGGATCGGCCGCCTCGCGGGCCTGGCCGCGGGCGACGGGCGAGGCCGCGCGGGCACACGCCCTAGGCTGGACGCGTGAGCACGAGCGGACACGGCACGAACGAGGGAGCCCTCTGGGGCGGACGATTCGCGAGCGGTCCCTCGCCCGAGCTGCAGGAGCTCAGCCGCTCCACCCACTTCGACTGGGCGCTCGCGCTCTACGACCTGCGCGGCTCGCACGCGCACGCGAAGGCGCTCGCCGCCGCCGGCTACCTCACGGCCGACGAGGAGCGGCGCATGCACGAGGGCCTCGACGCCCTCGCCGCGCGCATCCAGGACGGCACCCTGCGCCCGCGCCCCGAGGACGAGGACGTGCACGGCGCGCTCGAGGCCGCGCTCATCGCCGAGGTCGGCGCCGATCTGGGCGGGCGCCTGCGCGCCGGGCGCAGCCGCAACGACCAGATCGCCACCCTCGTGCGGATGTACCTCATCGACCACGCGCGCATCGTGGCCAGGGAGGTGCTCGCCCTCGTCGACGCCCTCGTGGCGCAGGCCGATGCGCATCCGGCGGCGATCATGCCGGGCCGCACGCACCTGCAGCACGCGCAGCCGGTGCTGCTCGCGCACCACCTGCAGGCCCACGCGTGGCCGCTCGTGCGCGATCTCGAGCGCCTGCGCGACTGGCGCGCCCGGGCCGGGGCATCGCCGTACGGCGGGGGAGCGCTGGCCGGATCCACCCTCGGGCTCGACCCGCAGCTGGTGGCGACCGAGCTCGGCCTCGACCGTCCGTCCGAGAACTCGCTCGACGGCACCGCGGCGCGCGACGTCGTGGCGGAGTTCGCGTACATCGCGGCGCAGATCGGCCTCGACCTGTCGCGCCTGGCGGAGGAGATCATCCTCTGGAACACGCGCGAGTTCGGCTTCGTCACGCTCGACGACGGCTACTCGACCGGATCGAGCATCATGCCGCAGAAGAAGAACCCCGACATCGCCGAGCTCGCGCGCGGCAAGTCGGGCCGCCTCATCGGCAACCTCACGGGCCTGCTCGCCACGCTCAAGGCGCTGCCCCTGGCGTACAACCGCGACCTGCAGGAGGACAAGGAGCCGGTCTTCGACTCGGTCACGACCCTCGAGGTGCTGCTGCCGGCGTTCACGGGCATGGTCGCGACGCTCCGGTTCGACACCGACCGGATGGCGGCGCTCGCGCCCGAGGGCTTCTCGCTCGCGACCGACGTGGCCGAGTGGCTCGTGAAGCGGCGCGTGCCGTTCCGCGATGCGCACGAGATCTCCGGCGCCCTCGTCCGCGCGTGCGAGGAGCGCGGCATCGGGCTGGAGGACGCGGACGACGCGCTGCTCGCCTCGGTCTCGGAGCACCTCACGCCGGAGGTGCGCGAGGTGCTGACGATCGAGGGATCCGTCGGTTCGCGCGCCGGCGTCGGCGGCACCGCGCCCGAGCGGGTGGCCGAGCAGCGCGCCGAGCTCGTCGCCCGCGCGCAGCGGGCGGTGCACGCGCTCGGTCTGTGAGGCACGCGCGCGAGGCGCTCGCGAGGTGTGAACGTGCCGCTCGCCGGGCCGTTTAGGCTGGAGCGGTGACCGCAGTGACCGACGTCGCCGTGCAGGCGAACGACCCGACGTTCGACAACGTCTTCGACGAGCTGGTGTGGCGTGGCCTCGTCCACGTCTCGACCGATCCGGACGCGCTGCGCGAGCTGCTCGGCGGCGACCCGATCGTCTACTACTGCGGCTTCGATCCGACCGCGCCGAGCCTGCACCTGGGCAACCTCGTGCAGCTGCTCACCATGCGCCGGCTGCAGCTGGCCGGGCACCGGCCGCTGGGCCTCGTGGGCGGCGCGACCGGGCTCATCGGCGACCCGAAGCCGACGGCCGAGCGCACGCTGAACGACTCGGAGACGGTGGCGACGTGGGTGGCCCGGCTGCGCGGGCAGGTGGAGCGGTTCCTCAGCTTCGAGGGAGACAACGCCGCGCGCATCGTGAACAACCTCGACTGGACCGCGCCGCTGAGCGCCATCGACTTCCTGCGCGACATCGGCAAGCACTTCCGCGTCGGCACGATGCTGAAGAAGGACTCGGTGAGCGCGCGGCTGAACTCCGAATCGGGCATCAGCTACACGGAGTTCAGCTACCAGATCCTGCAGGGCATGGACTTCCTGCAGCTGTACCGCCAGTACGGCTGCGTGCTGCAGACGGGCGGCTCGGATCAGTGGGGCAACCTCACCAGCGGCACCGATCTCGTGCACCGCGTCGAGGGGACCTCGGTGCACGCGATCGGCACGCCGCTCATCACGGACGCCGACGGCAAGAAGTTCGGCAAGAGCGAGGGCAACGCGATCTGGCTCGATCCGGAGATGTGCAGCCCGTACGCGATGTACCAGTTCTGGCTCAACGCCGACGACTCGATCGTCGTGACGCTGCTCAAGGTCTTCACGTTCCTCACGCGCGCCGAGATCGAGGAGCTGGCCGCGCAGGTCGAGGCAGAACCCTTCCGCCGCGCCGCCCAGAAGCGCCTCGCCCTCGAGGTGACGACGACCGTGCACGGTGCCGATGCTGCGGCGAAGGCGATCGCCGCGTCGGAGGCGCTGTTCGGCAGGGGCGACCTGACCGCGCTGGATGCGAGCACGCTCGCGTCGGCGCTGAGCGAGCTGCCGAACGCGACGGTCCCGGCGGGGACGCCGGTGCTGCAGGCGCTCGTCGAGACGGGACTCGTCGCGTCGCTGTCCGAGGGGCGGCGCGCCATCGCGCAGGGCGGCGTCTCGATCGACGGGGTCAAGGTCGAGACCGAGGACACGACCGTGCCGGGCCGGCTGCCCGGGGGAGTGTCGGTGCTGCGCCGCGGCAAGAAGGCGCTCGCCGGCGTCTTCGTGCGCGCCTGACCCGCGCGGTCGCGGGCGACACGCCGTCGGGGCGCCCCGATTTGCCCGCTCCCGGGGATCCGCGTAATGTATTCCCTTGTCGCCGCCAAGCGGTGAGGTTGAGCCGGAAGGCTCCCACCCCAAGCAGGCGACACTCCCACCCGAACAGATGGCCTTGAGTCATCCGGTCTCGCGACCTAGGATGGGAGATCTCACTCCCGAGAGGCAGTCGAGCGACACGGCGTGTCGGTTTGACAGCCGGGCGGAGTGGGATAAGATAGTGAAGTTGCCCCTGAGGGCTGCAGGGGGACCTGCAGGGCTGGGTGCGTCCGATCCTTGAGAACTCAACAGCGTGCACTTGTCAAATGCCAAATAACCTCGTCGGCTGACTTCGGTCAGTCGTGAGATTCCTTTGGATCAATTTATGGATTGTCAGTTTTGACATCCTTTTTGGTCATGATTGAACTCGCTGCAGCAGTGACTGTTTTCCCGGTCTTGTTGTGGCATTCGTTTTTTACGGAGAGTTTGATCCTGGCTCAGGATGAACGCTG
>NZ_JBMDJT010000049.1:0-17509 GCF_057809335.1 Microbacterium sp. FG3
GCGCCGGCGCGAGCACGCGAGCGGCACGGCGAAGCCGTGCCCGAGCGCGCGCAGATCCAAAAAAACTAAGCCCCAAGCCGCTTCAGCGCGGACTGGACGACGTTCTTGGCCGAGGCGGCGGCGCGGCCGACGGCCTCGGCGGCGCGGGCGGCGGGCTCCGGCAGGGCGGGCGCCTGCAGCGAGGCGACCTCGTCGATCAGGTCGGCCTCGTCGACGAAGAACGGCACGAGCCAGTCGTCGACCTCCTCGAGCGGCGCCGACGCGAGGCTGTAGTAGCGGTGCTGGCCCTCCTCGCGCACGGAGACGAGCTCGGCCTCGCGCAGCACCTTCAGGTGCTTCGACACGGTGGGCTGGCTGACGCCGAGCTCCGCGACGATCTCCGACACGCTCGTGCCGCGGTCCCCCTCCGACGAGCGGCGCAGCAGCAGTTGCAGGATGTCTCGCCTCGTGCCGTCCGCGATCACGTCGAAGATGTCCGCCATGTGGTCGAGGGTAGCGGGCGCGACGCGGGAGTACCATGAGGACGTTCTGGCTCGGAGGGGGATCGGATGTCGCAGGGCGCTTTCAGCGCGCGCGTCGATGCCCTCGGCGGCATGAAGCAGGTGCGGCGCCGCGTCGGCCACTTCTTCCGCGAGTTCACGACGTCGTCGCCGGCGCGCTTCGCGATCCTCGTGTTCCTGCTGCTCGTCGCCCTGTGGACGACGCTGCTGGCGCTGCCGATCTCGTCGGCGGGGCGCGAGACGACTCCGTTCGCCGACGCGCTGTTCACGGCCGTCTCGACCATCTGCGTCACGGGCCTCGTCACGGTCGACATGGCCACCCACTGGTCGGCCTTCGGCAACGCCGTCATCTTCATCGGCGTGAACATCGGCGGCATGGGCGCGCTCACGCTCGCGTCGATGCTGGGGCTCATCATCTCCAAGCGGCTGGGGCTGCGCGCCAAGCTCATCGCGGCGGGCGACACGAACCCGCTGCGCGCCCACGGCGGGGCGGTGAGCGAGAGCCAGGCCGTGCGGCTCGGCGAGGTCGGCCAGCTGCTGCGCACCGTCGCCCTCTCGACGCTCGTGATCGAGGCCGGCGCGGCGATCCTGCTGTACCTGCCGATCGTCGGCGCGGGCTACACGTGGCTGGAGGCGGCCTGGTACGCGCCGTACTACGCCGCCATGGCGTTCACGAACACGGGCTTCACCCCGAATCCGGGCGGGATCGCGGTCTTCGCGCACGACTACTTCTTCCTCACCGTGATGATGGGCGCCGTCTTCCTCGGCAGCATCGGCTTCCCGGTGATCTACGCGCTGTCGAAGCAGCTGCTGCGGCCGCGGCGCTGGTCGCTGCACGTCAAGCTGACGCTCGTCACGACCGTCATCCTGTTCTTCGCGGGCGCGGCGGCGTTCCTCGCCCTCGAGTACGAGAACCCCGGCACGTACGGATCGATGAACGCGTGGGACACGATCTTCCAGTCGTTCTTCATGTCGGCGATGACGCGATCCGGGGGCTTCGCCGTCGTCGACATCGGGGAGCTGTACGGCTCGAGCATGGTCGTCGGCTCGATGCTCATGTTCGTCGGCGGCGGCTCGGCGTCCACCGCCGGCGGCATCAAGGTCACCACGCTCGCGGTGCTCGCGCTCAGCGTGTGGTCGGAGGCGAAGGGCCGCCGCAGCGTCGAGGCGTTCGGCCGGCGCATCCCGAGCGACGTGCAGCGCGTCGCCGTGGCGGTGCTCGCGTGGGGCGCGACGATCTGCGCGCTGTCGACGATCGTCATCGCGCAGATCACGCACGCGCCGATCGCCGAGGTGCTGTTCGACGTGATCTCGGGCTTCGCGACGGTCGGCCTGTCGACGGGGCTGACCGAGACGCTCCCCGATCCCGCGCTGTATGTGCTCTCGGCGACGATCTTCATGGGCCGCGTTGGTACAGTCACTCTTGCCGCGGCGGTCGCCGCGACGTCCCGCTCGCAGCTCTACTCGCTCCCCGTGGAAAGGCCGATCGTTGGTTGAGCAGATCCGCAACGACGCCCCCGTGCTCGTGATCGGACTCGGACGCTTCGGCGCGGCGTGCGCCGGCGAGCTCGACCGGCTCGACCGCGACGTGCTGGCCATCGACGAGAACCTCGAGCTCGTGCAGAAGTGGTCCGAGCGCGTCACCCACGCCGTGCAGGCCGACGCGCGCAGCATCGACGCGCTCAAGCAGATCGGCGCGGCGGACTTCCAGGTGGCGGTCGTCGCGGTCGGCTCGTCGATCGAGGCGTCGGTGCTCATCACGGCCAACCTCGTCGACCTCAAGGTGCCGCAGATCTGGGCGAAGGCGGTGTCGCAGTCGCACGGCAAGATCCTCGCCCGCGTGGGCGCGAACCACGTCATCTACCCGGAGCGCGAGGCGGGGGAGCGCGTCGCGCACCTCGTGGGCGGGCGCATGCTCGACTTCATCCGCTTCGACGACGACTTCGTGCTGACGAAGATGTACCCGCCGCGGTTCATCCGCGGCATCGGCCTGAACGAGTCGGGCGTGCGCACCAAGTACAACGTGACCGTGGTGGGCGTGAAGAGCCCGGGCCGCCCGTTCCGCTACGCGGAGGCGAACACGGTGGTGACCAACCACGACCTCATCATCGTCTCGGGCACGAGCGAGGACGTCGAGCGCTTCGCCTCCCTCGACCGCTGACGGCGGCGCCACAGGGTACGACCCAGGGGCCGCTCGCGCAACGGGGGTTCGCCGGGCCCGGCTTTCGTCCTACCGTGGCGGCATGAGCCAGGGAACGCAGGACGGCAGGGACCGCGACGTCCCGCCCGTGGACCGAGGCACCGCACCGGAGGATCGGCGCGAGCAGCCGCTTGAGCGGGAGCCGCTGCGGGACGACCCGGCCTATCGCGCCGGGGTCGAGGACGCCCGCCGCGGCGACGCGGTGCGCGACGACGACGCGGTGACGCGCGACGACGCCGAGACGCGCGTGCTGGCCCGCGACGACGCCGAGCGCGACGACACGTCGCGGAACCGGGAGGACGCGCGACGCCGCCGCGACGCGGACGAGCGGGCGGCGACGAGGTCGGACGCGGACGCGGAGCCGAGCAGGCTCGACGCCGTGCCGGGCGACCGGCGCGCGCTGCGCGAGGAGATCGTGGACCGCGAGCGCGAGCGCTTCGGCGGGATCAAGTTCGGCTCGGCCTTCTTCGGCTGGCTGGCCGCGATGGGCACCGCGGTGCTCCTGACGGCCCTCGCGGCCGCCGTCGGCGCCGGCGTCAGCTGGGGCACGGGCACGACCGTCGGCGAGGCCGGCGAGGCCGCGGCCGACAACCCGACGGGCGCGAGCATCCTCGGGGCGATCGTGCTGGCGGTGCTGCTGTTCGTGGCGTACTTCGCCGGCGGCTACGTGGCCGGGCGGATGGCGCGCTTCAACGGCGCCAAGCAGGGGTTCGCGGTGTGGCTGTGGGCGATCGTCGTCGCGGTGGTCGTCGCGGTGGTCACCGCGATCGCCGGCAGCCAGTGGGACATCCTCGCGATGTTCAACGGCTTCCCGCGCATCCCCGTCACGCCCGAGACGGCCACGACCACCGGCATCCTCACCGCCGTCGGCGCCGCGATCGTGACGCTGATCGGCGCCGTCCTCGGCGGGATGGCCGGCATGAGGTACCACCGCAGGGTCGACCGCGTCGGCCTCGGTGGCTGAGAGAGACCGACACCGGCGGCACACACGCCGCCCCGACAGGAAGGAGCGCCCATGGGCCTCGGAGACGACATCAAGCACAAGGCGGAGGAGCTCGGCGGCAAGGCCAAGGAGCACACGGGCAAGGCGACCGACGACGAGTCGCTCGAGGCCGAGGGCCAGGGCGACCAGCTCAAGGCCAAGGCCAAGAAGGTCGGCGACGACGTCAAGGACGCCTTCACCGACCGCTGAGCCCTGCACCGATCGCTGAGCATCGTGTCCGCACGACAGCGGCCCGACGGCCCGCGCGCATCATCGCGCGCGGGCCGTCGGTTGCCTACGATGGGGTCATGAGCGACACCCTGCCCTCGATCGCGTTCATCGGTGCCGGATCGATGGGGGGAGCGATCGTGCGCGGGCTCGCCGCGAGCGGCACGACGGTGGACGGCGGGATCGTCGTCACGAACCGCACGGCCGCGCGCGCCGCATCGCTCGCGGGTCTCGACGGCGTGACGAGCGTCGCGCTCGAGGAGCGGCCCGAGGGCAACGCGGAGGCGGTGGCCGGGGCGCGCGTCGTCGTGCTCGGCGTCAAGCCGCACCTCATGCCCGAGCTGCTGCTCGAGATCGCCCCGCACGTGCGCGAGGACGCGATCGTCGTCACCCTCGCGGCCGGCGTGCCGCTGGCGGCATACGAGGCGCGCCTCCCGGGAACCGCGGTGGTGCGCGCCATGCCGAACACGCCGTCCACCGTCGGCCGCGGCGTCACGGGCATCGCGGCGGGCACGCACGCGACGCCGGAGGACGCGGCGATCGTGCGGCGGCTGTTCGAGACCGTGGGCGACGTGCTCGAGGTCGACGGCGACGACGGCATCGACGCCATCTCGACGATCTCGGGATCGGGCCCCGCCTACGTCTACCTCTTCATCGAGAAGCTCGCCGAGGCCGCGCGGCACCGCGGGTTCTCGGACGCCGACGCCCGCCTGCTGGCGGCCCGCACGTTCTCGGGCGCCACGGCGCTGCTCGACGCGGAGGGCGAGGCGCCCGAAGAGCTGCGCCGCCGCGTGACGAGCCCCAAGGGCACGACCGAGCGGGCCATCGCCGTGCTGCAGGACGCCGACCTCGGCCGCGTGCTCGCCGACGCCACCGACGCGGCCTTCGCCCGCGCCAGGGAGCTCGCGGGCACGATCGCCGCCCCGCCGACCGAGGCGATCATCCTCAAGTCCTCCGACTGACGCGCCGCCGCGCGTCAGCCGACGGGCGTCGCGCGGAGCTGGTCGACGATCCAGCCGATCCAGAACGAGGCGCACGCCGAGCCGAGGATGCCCAGGCCGAGGCCCCACCACGCGTGCGCCCTGCGCTCCCACGTGCGGCGCAGCGCGACGATCGCGAGCAGCGCGCCGGCCACCGACACCGGCATGCCCCACGGCACGAACCACGACAGCACGAGGCCGATCGCCGACGCGGTGAGCGACACGCCCGCGAGCGGGCGGCGCACCCGCACGGCGGCCGCGCGGCGCGGGGCCTGGGGCGCGGGATCGGCGGGCACGTCGTGCGCGAGACTCGCGATCAGCTCGATCGGGTCGGTCACGGCGCGCTCGAGCACCTCGCGCGGCCGCTCCCCCGCCTCGTCGTGACGCAGCGGGTCGCTCATCCGTCGCTCCCGGCGCCCTGCGCCTGGGCCACGGCGGCCGGCGCCGATTCGGCGACCTGGATCTCGGTCACCGGCAGCGTCGAGTCCGCGCCGAACGCGAGCGTCGACGGCCGCCGTCCGGACGCGATGAGCTCGGCCGCCAGGCCCGCGATCATCGCCCCGTTGTCGGTGCACAGGCTCAGCGGCGGGATGCGCACGGTCACGCCCTGCGCGGCGCCCCGAGCCAGTGCCACCTCGCGCAGCCGCCGGTTGGCGATCACGCCGCCGCCCAGCAGCAGCCGCGGCACACCGTGCGCGGCACACGCGTCGAGCGCCTTGGTCACGAGCACGTCGACCACCGCCTCGCGGAAGCTCGCGGCGACGTCGGCCAGCGGCACGGCCTCGCCCGCGGCCTCGCGCTGCTCGATCCAGCGCGCCACCGCCGTCTTCAGGCCCGAGAAGGAGAAGTCCCAGCGGTGCTTCTCGCGGTCGCTCGCGCGCGAGAGGCCCCGGGGGAAGCGGATCGCGTTCGCATCGCCGCCCTCGGCCGCGCGGTCGATCTGCGGGCCGCCCGGGTACGGCAGGCCCAGGATGCGCGCGACCTTGTCGAACGCCTCGCCCGCCGCGTCGTCCACGGTCTCGCCCAGCAGCTCGACGTCGCTCGTCAGGTCGCGCACGAGCAGCAGCGACGTGTGCCCGCCGCTCACGAGCAGCGCCACCGTGGGGTACTCGAGCGGCTCGGTGCCCGCGGTGAGGATGTCGGCGGCGATGTGGCCGACGAGGTGGTTGACGGCGTAGAGCGGCTTCTCGAGCGACACGGCGAGCGCCTTCGCGGCGCCGACGCCCACCATGAGGGCGCCGGCCAGGCCGGGACCGCTCGTCACGGCCACGGCGTCGAGGTCGCCGAGCCGCACGCCCGCCTCGTCGAGCGCTCTCTCGATCGCCGGCTGCAGCGCCTCCAGGTGGGCGCGCGCGGCGACCTCGGGCACGACGCCGCCGTAGCGGGCGTGCTCGTCCATACTGCTGGCGATCGTGTTGCTCAGCAGCGTGCGCCCGCGCACGATGCCGATGCCGGTCTCGTCGCAGCTCGTCTCGATGCCCAGCACGAGCGGCTCGCTGCGGTTCACGTGCATGCCCCCGCCTCCTGCGCGCGCGGCGCGCGCGCCGCGTCCCACGCGCGCACGTCGAGCCTCATGACGACGGCGTCGACGCCGTCGGGCTGGTAGTACCGCGGGCGCACGCCGATCTCGGCGAAGCCCTCGGACGCGTACAGGCGCTGCGCCACGGGGTTGTCGGCGCGCACCTCGAGGAACAGCTCGCGCACCCGCCGCCGGGCGGCCTCGTCGATGAGGTGGCGCAGCAGGGTGCGCCCCTGGCCGCGCCCGCGCACCGACGCGTCGAGCGCGATGGTCTGGATGTCGCCGTCGGCGGCGTTCGGCAGCGCCCGCAGGCCGGCGTAGCCGACGATGCGGCCGGCCTGCTCGACCACCACGTACGCGCCGTGCGGGCCGCGCAGCTCCTCGGCCATCATCGCCTCGCTCCAGGCGTCGGTCGGGAACGAGTCGCGCTCGATCGCCATGATGGCGCCGAGGTCGTCGGGCGTGGCGGGGCGGATGACGGCGGCGCTCATGCGCTCACCCGCTTGGGCGTGTGGCCCTCGACCACGTCGGGCGAGCGCAGGTACAGCGGCTCGGCCATCGGCTCGACGCGGCCGGCCGCGATGAGGCGGGCGGCGAGCGCCCCGAGGGCCGCGGCGGAGACGGCGGTGGTGAGCTGCGGCACGTACCCCTCCGTGCGCGCGGGCTCGAGCTCCGGCCCGCGCGTGCGCACCGGGATGCCGTCGTCGTCGAGCGCCGTGTACGACGAGACCGCCCACTCGCGGCGCCGCGCGTCGGTGACGACCGTGAACGTCGGGTCGGCGCCGGCGGGGATCATCGGGTGCCCCGCGGCCGCCTCGTCCTCGGCCGGGCGCGTGAGGTGCGCGAACGCGATCGCGTCGTGGCTGACGACGGGGATCAGGGGGATCCCGCGGCCCATCGCGAAGGCCCGCGCGGCCGCGATGCCGATCCGCAGGCCGGTGAACGGTCCGGGGCCCATGCCGGCGGCGACGTGCGTGATGTCGGCGGGGGCGACGCCGGCCTCGTCGAGCACGCGCACGAGCAGATCGCCGATCACCTCGGCGTGCCCGCGCGGGCTCTCGCTCTCGGCGCGGGCGTGCACCGCGCCATCGGTCCCGACCACGGCGACGGTCGAGCCGATCGAGGTGTCGACGGCCAGGATCATGCCTCCAGGGTAATCCGGCACCCTGATCCGAAGCCGTGGGCTGCGCGTCACAGACCGCCCGACAGCACCACCACGCACACCCCGAAGAAGATGATCGGGGCCGCCGCGATGCTGATGAGGGCGCCGACCCCGAAGCTCCGCGTGCGCGCGAAGCAGACCATGAGGATGCCGCCGAGGATGAGGAGGGCGTACACCGGCGCCTGCAGCCCGGAGGCGGAGCCCACCGTGAACCCGAGGGTCATCACGACGATCTGCAGGACGACCGACCCGATCAGGCCGATCGTCACGCCCCACCCGAACGACACCCCGCCGAGCTGCCGGGGCGCCTCGGGCGGCACCGGGTGGCCGTACGGCACCGGGGATCCGTACGGCGGCTGCCCATAGGGCTGCTGGCCGGGCGGCGGCGCGTACGGCGGCTGGCCATACGGCGGCCCGTACGGCGGCTGGCCGGCGCCGTGCTGCCCGTGCGGCGGCGGCGCTCCCGGGGCGACCCAGCCCGTGGCGGCACCGGGCGCCTGCGGGAGCGGCGGCGGCGCCTGGCCCCCGCCCGCCGGCGGGACGAACGGGCCCCCGGGCGGGAGGGCCGGATCGGTGCCCTCGGGCGGCGCGGGGTCGGCGGGCTGGTCAGGCGGGTTGCTCATTCGGCACCGTCCTCTCGGGGGTGGCGGGAAGCGGCGCGGGGCCGGGGGCGCGGAACCGCCCGGTGCGGATCATCCACACGATCCGGGCGAACAGCAGCGGCAGGGTCACGAGCAGGAACAGCTGCGGCCGTGTGAACCACAGCCAGGCCACGTCGTTGCCGCGGACGAACTCGACGAGGAAGCGGAAGACGCCGTACGCGGCGACGTACAGCGTGAGGGTCTCGCCCGGCGCGATCGGGCGATGCCGCAGCCAGAACCAGAGCAGGGCGAACGCGACCGCGTGGAACACGATCTCGTACACGAAGCTGGGGTGCAGCGGCACCCCGGCCACGCTGCCGGTGTACGCCGCCGCGGCCTCGTCGAGCACGATGCCCCAGTGCGCGTGCGTGGGCGTGCCCGGCTCCTCGGTGAGCAGGCAGCCGCAGCGGCCCACGCACATCGCGAGGGCCACGGCCGGGGCGAACAGGTCACCGGTGCGTCCCGGGTACCGCACGATGCGCTTGGCGACGTGCACGCCGAGCCACGCGCCGACCAGCGCCGAGAGCATCGACGCGTTGCCGACCGACAGCTGCTCGACCAGGCTCAGGTTCTGCGAGGGGTCGAGGTGCTGCGCCCACGTGCCCAGGCGTGCCAGGAGGGAGGCCCCGGCGAGCGCGCCGAGCACGAGGTACCAGACGCGGTAGTCGGTGACGCCCCGCCGCCGCTTCTCGATGACGAACACGAGCCCCGCCGCGAGCAGTCCGAGGGCGACGAACGCCGAGTGCGTGTCGACCGGCGGCAGCCAGTCGGCCAGGTCGTGCAGGGTCGGGAACACGGCATCACCCCAGCAGGCGGATCCAGAGGCCGATCCAGAGCGGCACGGCGGCGGCCGCGAGCACCGCGATCACCCACAGGTACGCCAGCACGAGGCGGGTGTCGCCGAGCTTGCAGCGCGAGCGGAGCAGCCCCGCCCGCCGGGCGCGCGTGTAGCCGCCGATCGCGATGAGGGCGAACACGAGCACCGCCACCGGGCCGAGCAGGCAGGCCAGGAGCGCGACGGTGGTGTAGACGCAGAGCCGCAGCGGATCGAACGGGGGCGCGGGATCGCCGACCGTCGCGTCGTACCGGTTCAGCCCGTCGTACGCGCTCACGACGCCACCACCGGAAGGGTGCGGCGCACGGGGCCGAGCTGCGGGGCGAGCTCGCGCGCGCCCGTCGCGGTGGACAGCCGCGTGCGCCCGAGCGGCGCCCACGCCTGCACGGCGCAGAACGGGGCGCACTGGTGGGCGTCGGTCGTCTCGTTGACGGTCGCCACGTGCACGCAGCACTGCAGCAGCCGCTCCTCGATCATCGTGTTCATGTCCATGAAGGGCTTGATCGTGATGCGCTTGACGCGCGCGGCGAGCAGCTTCCGCAGCCGCTGGTGCTGGCCGGGCAGCCGCGATGCGGCGAGCGTGGCCAGCGTGCCGATGCCGAGGTCGCAGGCCTGGCAGATGTCGCGCCAGATGTCGATCATCGAGGGGTGCGACAGCGAGGACTGCTCGCTCAGCAGGTCGAGGAGCGAGGCCTTCACGACCTCGCGGATCTTCTTGTTCACCTGCGAGTCGGCGATCCGGTTGGCGATGAGATCCGGCTCGAGATCGAGGAACTGCTTGAGGCGCTCGTGCCCGATCAGCCCCACGAGCGACTTCCACTCCCCGGCGTCGTCCTGCAGCAGGTAGCCGACCGAGCAGCAGTGCGGGTGACTGCACGGCAGCGCGGTGAGGTCGTGCCACGTGACGAGGTCGTCGGTCTGCGGGCCGAGCCGCGCGAGCACGCCCGTGTGCGTGAGCCGGTCGTCCGGATCGATCCCGGCCGAGCGGCCCGATCCGAAGACGGGCTGGATCGTCACCCCGCCGACGAACGGGGTGTCGAGCGCGCGCCGGATGACCGCGCCGATCTCGTCGTCGTTCACGCCGAGGGCGGCCGTCATGGTGAGCGTCGTGAACACGCCCGCCTCCGAGAGCCGCTCGAGGGCGCGCTCCTTGAAGCGGCGGATGTCGGCGCCGCGGTGATAGGCGGAGGACTCCTTCGACTCGCCGTCGTACTGCAGGTAGATCTCCACCCGCTCCCTGTGCTTCTTCAGCACCTCGACGAACGCGTCGTCGCCTGCGATGCGCAGCCCGTTGGAGTTGATGAGGATGCGCACGACCGGCCGCGTGACGAGGTGATCGAGCAGCTGCTCGAGCCAGGGGTAGAGCGTGGGCTCCCCGCCCGAGAGCATGAGCACGTCGATCCGGCCGTTCTCGCGGGCCAGCCGCGCGTCCACCGACGCGAGCACTTCCGCCAGCGGCGCGACGGCCGCCTGGGCGGGGCTGGACTCGGCGAAGCACGTGGGGCAGCGCAGGTTGCAGTGGTCGGTGATGTCCTCGAGCAGGATGCACGTGTGCTGCGTCTGCATCTGCGGCAGGCCGTCCTCGTACGCGCTGGGCACGGGCTTGAAGTTGCCCCTCACGTCGGGCTCGTGCATCTTCGTCGGCGCGGTCCACTGCTCGAGGTACGACAGGATCTCGGCGGACTCGTCGTACAGCGTGCGGATGAGGCCGTGGTCGGGGCATCCGCGCTCCAGCCAGATGCGCCCGTCGCGGTTCGCGAGCCAGCCCGACAGCCGCCGCACGTCGGCGAGCGGCCGATCCGGCTCCTCCTCGTGGCACCGCGGGCAGAACGCGTTGACGTACCGGTGGATGCGGTGATCCCGCAGCGGCATCCCCGCACCCGGCTGGCTCCCCATGCCGTCAGGCTAGCGGCGATGCGCTCCCGCCATGCGCTTCTCCACAGGCCGCGCGCCGCGGCGTCACGGCCGGCGGGCGATGGTGACGACGCGGGGCGCGTCGGCGTCGAGGTCCTCCGCCGAGCGTGCGGGGCCGGCGTCCGCTCCCCCGTCGCCGACGGGCCGTTCGATCTCGACGTCCCACCACGTGTCGCGCAGGCCCTCGACCTTGCCGCGGCCCCACTCCACGATGACGACCGACGCGTCGGCGTCGATGTCGAGGTCGTCGAGCTCCATCGCGTCGCCCACCCGGTAGGCGTCCGCGTGCACCAGCGGGGCGCCGCCGGTGAGCGACGGGTGCGTGCGGGCGATGACGAACGTGGGGCTCTGGATCGGCCCGCGCACCCCGAGACCGGCCGCGATGCCGCGCGTCAGCGTGGTCTTGCCCGCGCCGAGCGGGCCGGTCAGCACGATGAGGTCGCCCGCGCCGAGGCCCGCGCCGAGCCGCCGCCCGAGCTCCTCCATCTCGGCGGCCGACGCCACGTCGTGCCGCCCGAGCAGCGCGTCCGGGATCACGATGCCTCCGTCCGCGTCACGCGGGTGCCGATGCGCGTGACGATCTCGTAGTTGATCGTGCCCGCCGCCGCGGCCCAGTCCTCGACGGAGGGGGCGCCGGAAGCCGGATCGCCGAACAGCACCGCCTCGTCGCCCACCTCGACGGGGGCGTCGCCCACGTCGACGACGAACTGGTCCATCGCGATCGTGCCGGCCACGCGGAAGCGGCGGCCGCGGATCGCCACCGGCCCCGCGTTCGACGCCTGGCGCGGGATCCCGTCGGCGTATCCGAGCGGGACGAGCGCGAACGTCGTCTCACGCTCCGCGCGGTAGCGGTAGCCGTACGAGGCGCCGTGCCCCGCGGGCACGCGGCGGACCGCGGCGACGCGGGCGCGCAGCGTCATGGCCGGCCGCAGCCGCAGGTCGGCCGAGGTCGTCCCCTCCAGCGGCGAGAGGCCGTACAGCCCGATGCCCACCCGCACGGCGTCGAACCGCGCCTCGGGCAGCGTGATCGCGGCCGCCGTCGCGGCCAGGTGCCGGATGGCCGGGCGCACGCCGCGCGCGGCGGCGAGCGCGAGCCCGCTTTCGAACGCGCGCACCTGGGCGCGGTCGTCCTCGGAGGACGTGCCGCTGAGGTGGCTGAACACGCCCTCCACGCGCACCTCGCCCCGCGCGACCAGCTCGGCGGCGAGGTCGAACAGCGCCTCCCACTCCGCGGGCGCGGCGCCGTTGCGGCCGAGGCCCGTCTCGAGCTTGAGGTGCACGGCGGCCGCGCGGCCGCCGGCGCGCGCGGCCTCGGCCACGCGCCGCAGCTGCGCCACGCCCGAGACGCCGAGCTCGATGCCCGCCGCGACCGCGGGCGCGAAGTCGGCGTCCGGCCCGTGCAGCCACGCGATCACGGGCACGTCGACGCCCGCCGCGCGCAGCGCGTGCGCCTCGGCGAGGTCGGCGACGCCGAGCCGCGTGGCGCCGCCCGCGAGCGCCGCGCGCGCGGCGGTGAGCGCGCCGTGCCCGTAGCCGTCGGCCTTCACGACGGCGATGAACTCGCGCGTGTGGGCCAGCCGCCGCAGCGTGCGGGTGTTCGCCTCGATCGCGGCGGCGTCGATCAGGCCCTCGCGCAGCGGTTCAGTCATGCCCCTCACCGCCCGCGCCGGGCCCCTCGAGCGCCTCGCCTGGCCCCTCGAGCACCGCGTACGCGACGGCCAGGCCGGCATCATGCGAGAGCGAGAGGTGCGTGTGCGTCACCCCGCGCGCCGCGAGGGTGCGCGCCGTCTCCCCCGTCACCACGTACGCCGGCGCGCGGCGCTCCGCCAGGCGCGGCACCTCGATCTCTCGCCAGCTGACGCCGTCCGATCCGCCGAGCGCCTTGATGAGCGCCTCCTTGGCCGCGTACCGGGCGGCCAGCGAGCGCAGCGGCAGCTCGCGCTCGTGCGCGCTGAACAGGCGCTCGGCCAGGCGCGGCGACCCCTCGATCTGAGCCTGGAAGCGGTCGATGTCGACCACGTCCACGCCGATGCCGATGATCACGCCGCGCCCGCTGCATTCACTCGACCGTGACGGACTTCGCCAGGTTGCGGGGCTGGTCGACGTCGAGGCCCTTGGCGTTGGCCAGGCCCATCGCGAAGATGTGCAGCGGCACGACGGCCAGGATCGGCTCGAAGATCGGCCCGGCCAGCGGGATGCGCAGCACCTCGTCGGCGAACGGCAGCGCCGCGACGTCGCCCTCCTCGGCGATCGCGATGACGCGGGCGCCGCGGGCGCGGATCTCCTCGATGTTCGAGACGACCTTGGCGTGCAGCGTGGCCGCGCCGCGCGGCGAGGGCACGACGACGAACACGGGCTGACCCGGCTCGATGAGCGCGATCGGGCCGTGCTTGAGCTCGCCGGCGGCGAAGCCCTCGGCGTGGATGTACGACAGCTCCTTGAGCTTGAGCGCGCCCTCGAGGGCGATCGGGTAGCCCACGTTGCGGCCGAGGAACAGCACCGACCGCGTGTCGGCCATCCAGTGCGCGAGCTGCTCGATGTGCTCCTGCTCGTGCTCGAGGATCCAGCGGATCTTCTCGGGCAGCGCCTCGAGCTCGTGGATGCTGCGCGCGGCCTCGGCCGGCGACACGGTGCCGCGGATGCGGCCCACGTGCAGGGCGAGCAGGTAGAGCGCCGTGATCTGCGCGACGAACGCCTTCGTCGAGGCGACGGCGACCTCCGGGCCGGCGTGCGTGTAGACGACCGCGTCGGACTCGCGCGGGATCGTCGCGCCCTGCGTGTTGCAGATCGACAGCGTCTTGGCGCCGAGGCGCGCGGCCTCCTTGACCGCCATGAGCGTGTCCATCGTCTCGCCCGACTGGCTGATCGACACGACGAGCGTCTCGGGGTCGACGATCGGGTCGCGGTAGCGGAACTCGTGCGCCAGCTCGACGTCGACCGGGATGCGGGCCCACTTCTCGAGCGCGTACTTGCCGACCGTGCCGGCGTACGCGGCCGTGCCGCACGCGATGACGATGATCCGCTGGATGCCGGCGAACAGCTCGTCCATGCCGTCGAGCTCGGGGATGACGACCTGGCCGTCCTTCGCGCGGCCGAGGATCGTGTTGGCGACGGCCTCGGGCTCCTCGGAGATCTCCTTCGCCATGAAGCTGGGCCAGCCGCCCTTCTCGGCGGCGGACGCGTCCCACATCACCTCGAACGGCGAGGCCTCGACGACGTTCCCGTCGAAGTCGGTCACGGTGACGGTCTCGGGCGTGATCGCCACGATCTGGTCCTGGCCGATCGCGAGCGCGCGGCGGGTGTGCTCGACGAACGCCGCGACGTCGGAGCCGAGGAAGTTCTCGCCCTCGCCCAGGCCGATCACCAGCGGCGAGTTGCGGCGCGCGCCGACGACGAGGCCCGGCTGGTCCTTGTGCATCGCGAGCAGCGTGAACGCGCCCTCGAGGCGCTTCGCGACGCTGCGGAACGCCGCGACGAGGTCGCCGTCGTGCGCCTGGTACTCGCGGCCCAGCATGACGGCGGCCACCTCGGTGTCCGTCTCGCTGCGGAAGGCGTAGCCCTGGGCGAGCAGCTCCGAGCGCAGCTCGGCGAAGTTCTCGATGATGCCGTTGTGGATGACCGCGAGGCGGTCGTCGTCGGCCAGGTGCGGGTGCGCGTTCTGGTCGGTGGGGCCGCCGTGCGTGGCCCAGCGGGTATGGCCGATGCCCGTGGTGCCCGCGGGGATCGGCGCCGCGTCGAGCTGCTCGCGCAGGCGGGCGAGCTTGCCCGCCTTCTTGGCGGCGTGCAGGTCGCCGGCGCCGTCGATCACGGCGATGCCCGCGGAGTCGTAGCCGCGGTACTCGAGACGGGCGAGACCTGAAAGAAGGATGTCCTGGCTCTCACGGGGCCCGACATAGCCGACGATTCCACACATGCGAACGATTCTAGGTTCGCGCGGCTGGGAAACCGGACCGCGCGGCGTCATGCGGCTGTGCTGGTCGCTTCATCTGCGCGCCTCCGGCGCTCCGTTCAGCAACCGATCGGTGAAGCTCCCCGGTTGCTGAGCGGAGGCCGCGGAGCGGCCGGAGATGAAGCGACCACCCGAAGTCCGTGCGCGGCGTCAGACCTTGCGCAGCAGCACCGTGTCGACCGCGTGCGAGGCGCCCTTGCGCAGCACGAGCGTGGCGCGGTGCTTGGTGGGCAGCACGTTCTCGATGAGGTTCGGCATGTTGATGTCGTTCCAGTAGCCGAGCGCCGTCTGCACCGCCTCGTCGTCGCTGAGGTTCGCGAAGACGTTGAAGTACGACGCGGGGTTGGAGAACGCGCCCTCGCGCAGCGCGAGGAAGCGGTCGACGTACCAGGAGGCGATGTGGTCGGTCTCGGCGTCGACGTAGATGGAGAAGTCGAACAGGTCGCTCACCGACACCCCGTTGGGCGACGGCGGCGGCTGCAGCACGTTGAGCCCCTCGACGATGACGACGTCGGGGCGCCGCACGGTCACCTGCGCGTCGGGCACGATGTCGTAGCGAACGTGCGAGTAGAACGGCGCGTGCACCACCTCGGCGCCGCTCTTGACGTCGGTGAGGAACTTCACGAGCGCGCGGCGGTCGTACGACTCGGGGAACCCCTTGCGGTCCATCAGGCCGCGCCGCTCGAGCTCGGCGTTCGGGTACAGGAAGCCGTCGGTCGTGACGAGCTCGACGCGCGGGGTGTCGGACCACCGGCTCATCAGCTCGCGCAGCAGGCGCGCGATCGTCGACTTGCCGACGGCGACCGACCCGGCCACGCCCACGACGAACGGCGTCGTCTGGTCCTCCTCCCCGAGGAAGCTCGTCACGTCGGCGCCGATCCGGCGGTGCGCCTTCGCCCAGATGCTCAGCAGCCGGCTGAGGGGCAGGTAGACCTCGCGCACCTCGTTCAGGTCGAGCCGGTCGCCGATGCCGCGGATCTGCACGATCTCCTGCTCGGTGAGCGGCTGATCCATTCCGGCCGCCAGCCGCGCCCAGTCGGCGCGCGCGATCCCCCGGTACCGGGAGTGCGGGAGGGAATCGACTGCGGCGCTCATCCGCATCATCGTAGCCGCGGGCGCGGCAGCCATCCGCATCCCATCGGAATGCACCAACGAAGGAGATCGGCGCCCGCGGAGGCCGTTTCGGCGGCACACGCGCCCCCTCGCCGGATGATCTCCTTCGTTGTGCGGCCCGATAGCGTTCTCACATGCGTCTCGGCGTCCTCGACATCGGCTCGAACACCGTCCACCTGCTCGTCGCCGACGCGCACGCCGGGGGCCGGCCGCTCGCCACCACGAGCGAGAAGTCGGTGCTGCGGCTCATGCGGTACCTCGACGAGAACGGCGCCATCACGCGCGAGGGCGTCAGGGCCCTGCTGCGCGCGGTGCACAAGGCGAAGGTGGTCGCCGAGAAGGAGGGCGTGGCCGAGCTGCTCGCCACGGCGACGTCGGCGGTGCGCGAGGCGCGGAACGGGCGCGACGTGATCGCCGCGATCGAGGACGCGCTGGGGCAGCCGCTGCTCGTGCTCGGCGGCGACGACGAGGCGCGGATGACGTTCCTCGCGGTGCGCCGCTGGTTCGGCTGGTCGGCGGGGCGGATCCTGCTGTTCGACATCGGCGGCGGCTCGCTCGAGATCGCCAGCGGCAGCGAGGAGCTGCCGCACGCGGCGCACTCCGTGCCGCTGGGCGCGGGCCGCATGACGGTGCGCTTCCTGCCGAAGGACCCTCCCGGCGAGGGCGCGCTCGCGAAGCTGCGCGAGCACGCCGCCGAGTCGCTCGCACCGATCGCCCGGAAGTACAGGCGCCTGCCGCGCCCCGATCACGTCGTCGGCTCGTCGAAGACGATCCGCTCCCTGGCGCGGCTGGCGGGGTACCGCCGGCCCGGCTGGTCGGGCACCGAGCGCTGGATGCTGCCGCGCGAGTCGCTGGCCTCCTGGATCCCGGTGCTCGCGCGCATCCCGGCATCCGCGCGCCAGGAGCTGCCCGGCATCACGGCCGACCGCACCTTCCAGATCACGGCGGGGGCCGTCGTGCTGCACGAGGCGATGGCGGCGCTCGACGTCGAGGAGCTCGAGATCAGCCCGTGGGCCCTGCGCGAGGGCGTGATGCTGCGCCGGATCGAGGATCTCGCGAGCCGCCCCTGACCCGCCCGGCCCCGCTCCCTCGGGGCAGGACCGGCCTGCGCCAGCGACCGATGGGCGCAACCGACCGGTGAAACTCCCCGGTTGCTGAACGAAGGCCGCGCCAGCGGCCGAAGATGAAGCGACCACAGCAACTCCGCTCGTCGACCGCAGGCGCGAAGCGCCGGAGCGGAGACGGGCCGAGCGAGCGCAACGAGTCGAGGCCACGGGGTTGCGCCCTTGCTTTCGACTCCGGCCCCTTCGGGGCCTCCGCTCAAGCCGTCTCCGCTCGCTTCGCTCGGTCGACGACCGGTTGCGCTGGTCGCTTCATCTCCGGCGCTTCGCGCCTCCGTTCAGCAACCGATGGGTGCAACCGACCGGTGAAACCCCTCGGTTGCTGAACGAAGTGAGCGCCAGCGAACGAAGATGAAGCGACCACA
>NZ_JBMDJT010000005.1:0-106790 GCF_057809335.1 Microbacterium sp. FG3
GAACTCGTCCGTGTAGTTCTTCCTAGCCATCCCTTGGATTCTCGCTACCCCAGCATCGTGCTGGAATCAGCGTGTCCAAGATCAGGGGTCAAGCGCCGGGCTTCGTCAGCGGGGGAGGAGTTGCCGACGCAACTAGCGCTATTCGGCGACATCTGGTCAGACTTGCAACGGTGAGGATGCGAGGTAGGCAGCCGTGATGCGGCCAGCTACCTCATGCGGAACTTGCTCATCGTCAAGTAGGGATTCGGTCGTCGTGACGATGAGCTGCTGGACGAGCGAATGCGCTTCAAGATTGAGGTCCGTCGGGTCCGGCTCACCAGAACTGAGGTGTGCGTCATCGAACGTCGGCGCATACGCTCCTGCGAGCGTCGCCGAAGGATGGGCGTGCTTGGTCTCCTCACGCCACATCGCGTAGATGGACCATGCCTCCACATCCGTGGACTTCACTGCCGCGTCGAGCTTCCGCGCTTGCTCTTGGATCGCGCCTGTCTCGGCAGGATCGAGGATGAACTCATTCATCTCGGTGGGGTCGAACTCGGCCTGCTGGCCTACCTTCGCAAGATAGGCGAGCGTGCGGTTGGTGTCTTTGCGGTCTTTCGCGAGCATGGTGTCCACTGCCCGGCGTCGATCATCGCATGACAGGTCGCGCAACCAGTGCAGGCGCAATGCCGCCTCCAAGAAGAGGCGACGGTTCGGTGCTGCGGAGGCAGACATGCCGTTTGCGGTTAACACAGCCACGGTCCGGCTTTGAGCGAACGCGGCGCGGCAGAGGCCGACGACAACCTGCGGCACGCGATTTCCTAGCCGGAAGCTACTGAGATCGACTGACAGCACGGCTTCCGCTGTCCGTCGAACCGTCTCCGCGTTCTTCAAATAGGTCGGCCGCGCGCGTTCGGCCGACCGCACCTTCTTCGCACGACGACCGCTCATGAGTCTGCGCCGGGGCGGGGCCCCGTTTCCGAGTTGAGCATGTGGCCGCGCCGGTTGAGAAGCTTGGCGAGCACGCTGAGCGTGTAGCCAGTGAACCGAACCAGCTCGGCGAACGATTCCGAGTCCGCCTCTACGTAGGTCCAACCGCCGTACGGCCCAGTGCCTGAGGTGCGCGCTCCAGCGCGCATCACCGTAAAGAGTTGTGCGTGAGCATGAGCCGAGCACAGTGCCCATAGTCTGTAAAACTTGCTCCCCGCGCCTGGAACGAAGCGGCTTGCCTTGTCCGGGAGGGATGAGGGGTCCACCGCTCTCCTGATTTGCGCAGGGTTGAAGCCCATGCGCTCGCAAACCTCGCCGATGATGCGGTCGAGCCCCGAGTTCACCTGCTCGGCGAAGGGGTCAGGATGGCCGACGCGGTTGATGCGCTGAATGTACCGATTCGCCTGCTCGTGCTCCGTCGCAAGGAGCTTCGTGGCGTTCTTGATGCGTTCACGGCTGTCGTCCGGGCCGAGTATCCAGATGGCAGCAGCGAGGGACTCCAGGATGGGACGAAACAGCGTGTAATCGCTATACAGACTCAGCCAGAGCTGGGGGTCACCGTCGTGACCACCGGTCTTGTCCACCCACGCCTGGAGGTGGTCCACGATAGCCGCCACGAAGCCGTCCACAATGCTGACCGGGACGATGTCACTTCCTGAGCGCTCGGCGTCGCCCGCCGCGTCGGAGCCGGGAGCGACGAACCGGTGTGACGAGTAGACCTGAGCGGCGAACCTGCGCATGCCTTCACGGGCGCTGATGATGAGACGATCAGCCTCTGAGGCTTGCATCGTCACCGGCTCACCGAGAGGTGTTACCGGTTCTGTAACCGTGCCGACGCGTTCGACGATGGCATCTCGCAGTGCGCTCATGGCTTCGTCCTCAGATGACCCGAACCGGCGGACCATCTGAACGTCTCCACCATCGAGTGGACGCACGCGGGCGTAAGCTACGAAGCTGCCTCGCGATGCGAGTGCTTCGCTCGTCGGATTCACTGACAGGCGTCCGTGGGTCCCGGGCTGGAGGGGCGTAGCGTGCTGCACGCTTAGACTCTATGGGGAGTCCCGACGTGCTCGATTGAACGCTCGGCCTAGGGGGTTGGTCAGGTCGGAATGTGTCATGAGTTCCTGCTTGCGCGGCTCGTAGACGTGACTTCGACTTATCCGAGAACGCGTGTTACGCGTATCGTGCGCCCTGGGTGCGCCCTGGTGTTTCAAGATCCGCGGAAGTACTTGGCAAAATGAGCATAATCATCTGCTTTGCAAGCAGGATGTCAGGAGTTCGAATCTCCTAGGCTCCACAACCAGCAGAGCGCCGTCCCGAAGGGGCGGTGCTCTGCTGCATATCGGGCCGGTTCACTTGCCGTTGCGCTCGGCCTCCGCCAGCTCGGGGTCCAGCATGTGAAGCCTTCCCAGCGGCATGGCCTTCCCCTGCTCCGCGAGTTCTGCGCTCATGAACCCCCGGTCCACCAGGATGTCCAGGATGCGAGCGCGGATCGCGAGCAGACGGGCGGACCTTGGCGCCTGCGGACTCGGTCATCGCTCGGCTCCCGCCGACGCAGCGCCGGCATTCGACGGTCTGGCGCCGATGCGGGGAGGGGCGGCGGTGGCGACTCGGGGCATGGACCCAGTATCTCGAACCCGGGTTCACCCGGACGACGATCGCGGGCGGCAGCCGACCCGTGCGGCGGGGGTGCGGCGCGGACGTAGGATCGTCTGGTGCCCGATCTGGATCTGCTGACGCTGATCCTGCTGATCCTCGCCGGGTTCGCCGCCGGCTGGGTGGACGCCGTCGTCGGGGGCGGTGGCCTCATCCAGCTGCCCGCGCTCCTGCTCGTGCCGGGCATCTCGCCGCTGCAGGCGCTGGCGACGAACAAGGTCGCGAGCATCATGGGCACGTCGGTGGCGGCGGTCACGTACGCGCGTCGCCTCAAGCCGGATCCGCGAACGGCCGCGCCGCTCGCGATCACGGCGCTGGCGGGCGCGATCCTCGGCGCGATGCTGGCCACCTTCATCCCGGACGACGCCTTCACGCCGATCATCCTCGTCGTGCTCATCGGCGTGGGCGCGTTCACCGTCCTGAAGCCCAAGATGGGCGTGCACACCGTGCAGCGCTGGCACGGGTGGCGCCACATCGTCGCGGCCATGGCGATCGGCCTCGGGATCGGGCTCTACGACGGCGCCCTCGGGCCGGGCACGGGATCGTTCTTCGTCATTCTGCTCGTGAGCGTGCTCGGCTACGCCTTCATGCCGGCCTCGGCGCTCGGCAAGATCGCCAACTTCTGCACCAACCTGGGCGCGCTCGTGTTCTTCATCCCCGCCGGTCACGTGCTCTGGCCGCTGGGGCTCGCGGTGGGCGCCGCGAACCTCGCGGGCGGCTACCTCGGCGCGCGCATGGCCATGTCGAAGGGGTCGCGCTTCGTGCGTGTGGTCTTCATCGTCGTCGTCGGGGCGCTCATCGTGAAGCTGTCGTGGGACCTGATCTCCGGCGCCTGATCCGGCCGGGACGCCCCGGCACCCAGGGATGAGAGGATCGGACGCATGCGCGACGCATGGGTGGACGAGGCGATCCGGCTGCTCGAGGCCGACGCGAACCGCAGCGCCGACACGCACCTGCACGTGTTCCCGCTGCCGGCCGAGTGGGGCATCGACCTCTACCTGAAGGACGAATCGGTCCACCCCACCGGCTCGCTCAAGCACCGCCTGGCGCGCTCGCTCATCCTGTACGGCCTCGTCAACGGGCGGATCGGCCCGCGCACCACGCTCGTCGAGGCGTCGAGCGGATCGACGGCGGTGTCGGAGGCGTACTTCGCCCGCATGCTCGGTCTGGAGTTCGTCGCCGTGATGCCGCGCACGACGAGCCCCGAGAAGATCGAGCTGATCGAGCACTACGGCGGCCGCTGCCACTTCGTCGACGTGCCGAGCGCGATGTACACCGAGGCCGAGCGCCTCGCGGCCGAGTGCGGCGGGCACTACCTCGACCAGTTCACCTACGCCGAGCGGGCCACCGACTGGCGCGGCAACAACAACATCGCCGAGAGCGTCTTCCAGCAGCTCTCGGCCGAGCGCTACCCGGTGCCGACGTGGATCGTCGTGGGCGCCGGCACGGGCGGGACGAGCGCGACCTTCGGGCGCTACGTGCGCTACCGCCGCCACCCGACGAGGGTCGCCGTCGTCGACCCCGAGAACTCCGCGTTCTACGGCGGATGGCAGACCGGGGCGAGCGACCACGCCACGGGCCTGCCGAGCCGCATCGAGGGGATCGGGCGGCCGCGCGTGGAGCCCTCGTTCGTCCCCAGCGTGATCGACGAGATGATCCGGGTGCCCGACGCGGCCTCGCTCGCCGCGATCCGCCTGCTCCGCGAGCGCACGCGGCGGTGGGCGGGCGGATCGACCGGCACCAACCTGTGGGGCGCGTTCGAGCTCATCGCCCGCATGCGCCGCGCGGGGGAGCGCGGCAGCGTCGTCACGCTCATCTGCGACGCCGGTGACCGCTACGCCCACACGTACTACGACGACGACTGGGTCGCGGCGCAGGGCTTCGACCTCGCCCCGCACCGGGCCCGGATGGACCGCTTCCTCGAGACGGGCGACTGGTCCTGACGCCGGATCGGTAATGTGGGCGGATGGACCTGCGTGTCGCCGCCTACGCCGTCGTCACCGATGACGCCGGCCGCGTGCTGCTCTCCCGATGGATCGACGGATCCAAGCCTGCCTGGACGATGCCGGGCGGCGGCATGGAGCCCGGCGAGCACCCCGAGGAGACCGTGCGACGCGAGGTCCGCGAGGAGACGGGCTACGAGGTCGAGGTCGGCAACCTGCTGGGGGTCGATTCGCACGTGATCCCCGCGCGGCGGCGGATCCACGGCGACGCGCCGCTGCAGGCGCTGCGGATCGTGTACCGCGCCCGCATCGTGGGCGGCCATCTCGCCCACGAGATCGACGGGTCCACCGACATGGCCGAGTGGTTCCCCCTCGACGCGGTGCGCGGGCTGGAGCGGACCTCGCTCGTCGGGTACGGCCTGCGCGTAGCCGGGCTCGGGCACTGAGGGCCCCGCCGGCCAGCCGATACGCTGAAGCGATGAACAGCCGCCTGCTCCTCGTCAACGGCCCCAGCCTCAACCTGCTCGGCACGCGCGAGCCGGAGGTCTACGGCACCGCGACGCTCGACGACGTCGTGGCGCTGACGACGCGCACGGCCGGCGAGCTGGGGTTCGAGGTGCGCGCCGTGCAGAGCAACCACGAGGGCGTGCTGATCGACGCGATCCACGCCGCGCGCGCCGACTGCGACGCGATCGTCATCAACCCCGGGGCCTTCACCCACACGTCCGTCGCGCTGCGCGACGCCCTCACGGGGGTGGCGCTGCCGTTCGCCGAGGTGCACCTGTCGAACGTGCACGCGCGCGAGCCGTTCCGCCACCACTCCTACCTGTCGGACGTGGCCTCGTGCGTGATCGTGGGCGCCGGCATCCAGGGCTACGAGTTCGCGGTGCGCCGCCTGGCCGCGGTCGTCACCGCCTGATCCACGCGCGAGACAGCAACTGTGCGCCGAGACAGTGGCGTCTGCACGCGGTCTCGGCGCGCGGATGCTGTCTCGCTGAGGGACGGCGAGGTCAGGCGCGGAGCTCGTCGATCGGGTCGGTGATGTCGGCGACCGTTGCGCCGTAGGCATCGAGCAGGGCGTCGGCGTCGACGTACATGGTCCAGCCGTGGGCGCCGGCGCCCATCGACACGCGCTTGCCGCGCATCCGCTCGTCGGCGTAGACGGGCCAGGCGGTCGTCGAGCCGAGCGGGACGATCGTGCCGCGCTCGTACCCCGTGGCCCGCAGTGCGAGGTCCGCCTCGGGCAGGCGCAACCGGTTCACCCCGATGAGGGCCCGCAGCTTGGGCCAGGAGATCGCGCGATCGCCGGGCACGAGCGCGAAGTAGTACTCGTCGCCCTTGCCCTTGACGACGAGGGTCTTGACGATGTCGCCGGGGGTGATGCCGCGCAGCGCGGCCGCCTCCTCGAGCGATGCGGCGCGCGGGCTCTCGACCACCTCGATCTCGAGCCCGCGCTCGGCCGCCGCGGCGCGCACGCGCGCCGTCGGATCGTCGTGGGTCACGCGTCGGGCGCGGACAGCGGGTCGTCGGCGACCCAGAGCTCGTCGTCGGCGCGCAGGGTCTGCCAGGCGGCGACGAGGATGCCGATCGCGGCGGCGGCGCCGAGCACGAGCGCGATGACCGGGCCCGCGCTCTTCTTCTTCGGCACGACCACGGGCTTGCCGGTCAGCTTGAGGCGCGTCTCGTTCGCCGCGTCCCAGGCGCCCATCGCCTTGCCCACGACGGAGCCGACGACCGGCACGACCTTCGAGTCCACCACGCGCTTGGTCGTGGTCATGCCCTGCTCGACATACGGGCGGGCCTTCTGGACGTACGGGTCGACGACCTCGTGGTACTTCGCCTGCGCGGCGGGCACGACCTTCTGGCGGCCGAACACGCTGGCCTGGCGCCCCGCTTCGCGCGCGACGTGCGCGGCCCGCTGCGCCAGCACCTGCTGGTCCTCCCACAGCTCCGCTGCCGTCTTCTGGAGCCTGCGAAGCTCCTTCTTCTGCTTCCTGCTGGGGCTGATGCTCACGGTCGCCCTCCATCTGCGTGGCGGTCTGGTTTCCCTCATCTTGCCATGCGGGCGCCGCGTCGGCAGAGGCTTCACGGAACTCTGAGAGAATGGCATCATGCCCCAGCACACCGCCGTCGCGACCATCCACACCAACCACGGCGACATCGTCGTCAACCTCTTCGGCGATCACGCGCCCAAGACGGTCCAGAACTTCATCGGCCTGTCCGACGGATCCGGTGAGTGGACCGATCCGCGCACGGGCGCCAAGGGCGAGGGCCCGCTGTACAAGGACGTCATCTTCCACCGCATCATCCCCGGCTTCATGATCCAGGGCGGCGACCCGCTCGGGCTGGGCTCAGGCGGCCCCGGCTACGCGTTCGACGACGAGATCCACCCGGAGCTGGCCTTCACCGAGCCCTACCTGCTCGCGATGGCGAACGCGGGCAAGCGCCCGAACGCGTTCGGCAAGCTGTCGGGCACGAACGGCTCGCAGTTCTTCATCACGACCGACCCGACGCCGTGGCTGACCGGCAAGCACACGATCTTCGGCGCCGTCGCCGACGAGGACTCCAAGCGGGTCGTCGACGCGATCGCCGCCGTGCCGACCGGCGCGCATGACCGCCCGACCTCGGACGTCGTCATCTCGTCGATCGACATCGCCGCGGTCTGACCGGGCAGCGGCGGGCGTGAGGACCCTCGGATGACGACGCCGGACTTCGCGCGCAACCGCGACAACTTCTGCTACCGGCACCCGGCCAGGCAGAGCTTCGTGCTGTGCCAGCGGTGCGCGCGCACCATCTGCGGTGAGTGCCAGACGCCCGCCGCCGTCGGCGTCATCTGCCCCGTGTGCCTCGCCGAGCAGCGCCGAGCCCACACGCCCGCGCAGAAGCGCGCCCGCCGCCGCTGGGGCCGCGGCGGCTCGGCGGTCGCGGCGTCGACCGGCGGCGACACCCGCGGCATGATGTGGATCTTCATCCTCACCGCCGTCGCGTTCCTCGTCGACTGGGCGGGGCGCACGGTGGGGTTCGCGCTGAGCCAATGGCTCGACTTCGCGGCGCCGTTGGTGTACCCGCAGTCCGGCTACTTCCAGCCGTGGCGCGTCGTGACCGTCGCGCTCACGCACGCGAGCTTCATGCACGTCTTCCTCAACATGCTGTCGCTGTGGATGATCGGGCGGGTGCTCGAGCCGATGCTCGGGACGGCGCGCTTCGTGACGACGTACGTGCTGTGCGCCGCGGGCGGCTCGGCGGCGGTGGCGCTGCTGTCGTTCGACACGCCCGTGGTCGGGGCGTCCGGCGCGGTGTTCGGCCTGTTCGGCGCGCTCATCGTGATCGCCCGCCACATCGGCGCGAACATGACGGGCATGCTCATCGTGCTGGGCATCAACCTCGTGCTCGGCTTCATCCCGGGGGCGGGCATCTCGTGGCAGTCGCACGTGGGCGGCCTGCTCGTCGGCGCGCTCATCGGGCTCGTCTTCACCCGCACGCGGCGGGCCGACCAGCAGGTGCGCCAGCGCGTGCTGCTCGGCGTCATCGCGGCGGGCATCGTCGCGGTCTTCTTCGTGCCCCCGCTGCTCGGATTCCCCGTCCTCACCTGACGCCGCTCGGAGCCGATCGACCCGTTGTCCACCGGCTCCTCCACGGGCTGTCCACGGATCGGCGGAGTTCTCCCCGGAGTTATCCACAGATTCCTCCACACTGGGGAGAACTACACCCGTGTCATTCGTCCTGGCGGGCGGTTGCCGCGGCGCGCGCTCTCCACAGGTCTTCCCACAGCTGTGGGAAGAATCACAACGGTGTGATTCGCCGGTCGTCTGCCGAGGAACGAGAGAACCCCGCCTCGGGGGCGGGGTTCTGTCGGCCGGCGTCAGCGCCAGCGTGTGGTCATGAGGAAGCCGATGAAGGCGATCCCGAAGCCGATGAGCAGGTTCAGGGCGCCGATGTCGGGGATCGGGTAGGCCTGGCTCGAGAGGTAGAACACGAGGATCCACACCAGCCCGAGCAGCATGAACCCGATCATCACCGGCTTGAACCAGACCGGATTCGGGCCGGGCTCGCCGACGGGGCGCTCGGGGGTCTCGTCGTCGCTCTTGCGTGCCATGCGGAAAGTCTACTGGGCCGGGGCGCCATCCCTAGACTGGGCACGTGAGCACCGTGGCAGAGCCACTCCGCGCGCCGCGCCCTCCGCGCCGCGTCTCGGTGACGGGCGTGCTCGGCGAGCTCCTGCTGACGGCCGGCGTCGTGCTGCTGCTGTACGTGGTGTGGCAGCTGTGGATCGGCGATGTCATCTACGGCGCCGAGCGCAACGCGCAGGGCGCCGAGCTCGCGCAGGAATGGGAGGCGGGCGACCCGCCGGCGCCGCCGCCGGTCGTCGCCGATCCCGACACGGGCGCGCCGGTGTTCGCGCCCCCGGCGCTGCCCGAGCCGGCCGATGGCGAGCGGTTCGGAGTGATGCACGTGCCGCGCTGGGGGGACGACTACCTCATGCCGATGGCGGGCGGCGTGACGCGGCCCGTCACGCTCGACCCGATCGGCATCGGGCACTACCCGGGAACGGAGATGCCGGGGCAGATCGGCAACTTCGCGCTGGCGGGCCACCGCACCACGTTCGGCAAGCCCTTCGCCGACATCGCATCGCTGCGTGTGGGCGATGCGATCGTCGTGGAGACGGAGGAGGGGTGGTTCACCTACCGGTTCCGCACGCTCGAGTACGTGCGCCCCGACGAGGTGGACGTGCTGCTGGACGTGCCGCAGGCCCCGGAGGCACCGGCGGACGAGGCGTACATCACGCTGACGGCGTGCTCGCCGCGGTACTCGCTCGCGGAGCGGATCATCGCCTACGGGGTGTTCGAGTCGTTCCAGCCGCGCGCCGAGGGCGAGCCGGCCTCGCTCACCGAGGCGGTCGCCTGATGTACGGCGCACTGTGGCGCGTGCTGCCCGGGCCGTGGTGGGTGCGGGTGCTCATCCTGCTCGTGCTCGCGGCGCTCGCGCTGTACGGGCTGTTCTTCCACATCTTCCCGTGGGTCGCCGCGACGTTCGTGCCGGACGACGGCGTCATCGACGCCCTCTCGTTCGCGACGTGATCCGAGGCCGGCTCACTCGCCCGTGCAGTAGAACAGCTGCACGGCCGAGTGGATGTCGACCTCGCCGGGGGCCGGCTGCTGGCGGCTGACCTGCGGATCGTCCGCCGATCCCGGGCATCCCGGATCCCCCACCGGCTCCGGCGACAGCCCCAGCTGCTCGAGATCGCGGCTGGCCGCATCGAGGGTGAACCCGCTGTAGTCCACGATCGCCACGCGACCGGTCGCCACCACGAGCGAGACGCGCGTGCCGACGGCGAGCTCGTCGCCCTCGTCCGCATCCGCCTCGAGCACGGTGCCGGCGGCGGCCTGCGGGTCGTTGCGCGGCGTGATCGTGCCGACCGACAGTCCGGCCTCCTCCAGCGCGGCGCGCGCCTCCGCTTCGCTCGTGCCGACCAGCGCGGGCACGGCGGCGAGCTCCTGGCCGTCCGACACGACCACGTCGATCCGCTGCCCGGGCGCCACAGACTCGCCCGCTTCGGGATCGGTGCGGATGACCACGCCCTCCGGGACGGTCTCGCTCGGCTCCTCGGTGCGGATGGGCTCGAGATCGAGCGCCTCGAGATCCTCGATCGCCCGATCGGCGGCGAGGCCCGCGACCTCGGGCACGACCCGCGCGCCCGCCGGCACCGCCGGGATGGGCCGGATGGCGAGCACCCAGATGAGCACGGAGATCAGCAGCACGGCCAGGAGCGCGACGCCGGCCCAGATCCACGCCACCGGCGGCCCGGACTGCGTGCGCGTCATCGTGGTGTCGGTGCTGAGCTGGCGCAGCGAGCGGGCCGTCTCCTGCGCCTGGCGGGGGTTGGGGCCGTACAGCGTGTTCGTGAGCGACGTGATGGCGCGCTTGGACGGCTCGCGGCCGCTGGATGCCTCCGCGAGCGCGGCGCGGAAGGAGGCGGCGTCGGGGTAGCGCTGATACGGATCCTTCGCGAGGGCGCGCAGCACGATGGCATCGAGCGCGCGCGGGGCGTCGGGATTGTGCTCCGACGGCTTGACCGGCGTCTCGCTGACGTGCTGATACGCGACGGCGACGGGGGACTCCCCCCGGAACGGCGGCCTCCCGGCGACGAGCTCGTAGAGCACCACGCCGGCGGAGTAGAGGTCGGCGCGCGCGTCGACGGGCTCGCCCTTGGCCTGCTCGGGCGAGAAGTAGGCGGCCGTGCCCAGGATCTGCGTGGTCTCGGCGACCGTCGAGGAGCTGTCGGAGACGGCCCTGGCGATGCCGAAGTCCATCACCTTGACCTGACCGGCCGGCGTCACCATGACGTTCGCGGGCTTGATGTCGCGGTGGATCACGCCGGCCCGATGCGAGTACTCGAGCGCCTCGAGGATGCCGTCGACGTAGCGGGCCGCGTCGGCGGGCGGCACGGGGCCGCGGGCGATGATGTCGCGCAGCAGCGTGCCCTGCACCAGCTCCATGACGATGTACGGCGTGTGGAAGGTGCGCGAGCCCTCGGTCTCGACCTCCTCGCCCGCGTCGAACACGCGCACGATCGAGGGGTGCGCCATGCGCGACGCGGCCTGCGCCTCGAGCCGGAACCGCGTGCGGAAGGTGCTGTCGGAGGCGAGATCCCGCTTCAGGATCTTGATGGCGACCGCCCTGTCGAGCGTCTCGTCGTACCCGCGGTGCACCCGGGCCATCCCGCCCTCGCCGATCAGCTCCTCGACGCGATAGCGCCCGGCGAGGACGCGGGTCTCAGACGGCACAGATGACTCCCGGGGTCGGTGATCAGTTCAGAATATCCGAGGCCCCTCCCGCCGAGCCGAGAGGCCCGTGGGAGAGGCGCGGGGGCGATCAGCCCTGACCCTGCTCGCCTCCCGCCTCGGGGCTCGTGGTCGGGGTCGGCGCGGGCTCGGGCTGCTCGGCGCCGCTGACCACCTGGCTTCCCGACGGCGACGCGGCCGACTCGCGGTCGCCGCAGAGGGCCGTGTAGCTCGCCGAGACCGACGACGCGGCGGGGCCCGTCACGTTGATCTGCGCCTGCGTCACGTCGGCGCCGAACATGCGCGACGTCGACCCGTCGTCGACGAACGTGGCGCCCTGGTGCAGCGTCACGGCGTAGCCCGTGAGCGACCCGGCGCCGCTCGGGCACTGGTAGTAGTCCCAGTACACGGTGCTCTGAGTGCCCGTGGTGACGGTCTCCGGGAAGCGGGGACCGCTGCCCGGCGCCGGGATCGCGACCATGTCGCCGTAGACGGTGAGCGTGATGGTGCTGCCCTCCGGCACGACGCCGCGCGGGTCGACGCTGTAGATGCGGCCGACCTCGTCCTGGGTGGCCGCGGCGTTGCCCGTGGGGCAGTTCACCTGGAAGTCGCCCTCGGCGCCCAGCAGCGAGGTCGCCTCGTCGCACGTGCGGCCGTTCAGCTGCAGCGCGTCGATGTCGACCCCCGTGGGAGTCGGGGTCGAGGTGGTGCGTGTGGGGGTGGGGCGCGGGGCGCTGCTGCTGGGGGTCGACGGATCGGCCGAGGGCTCGTCGTCCTGGTTGGCGAACAGCGCGATGAGCGTTCCGACCACCGCGATCAGCAGCAGCGCGATGAGCGCGACGAGCGGCCACGTCCAGGGGCTGCGCTTCTTCTTCTGCGGCGTCTCCTCGACGACCTCCTCGTCGGTGGCGACGGGCAGCGGCGAGGTCGCGGGGATCAGCTGCGTGGTGCCGTCGCCGGCGGTGCCCAGCAGCTGCGTGAAGCCCTCGTCGGCCAGGGCGCCGGCGGTCGCGATGGCCGGCACGGCGGCCGCGGCGGCCGCCACGTCGCCGCGGCGCAGGGCGGTGCAGGCGCGCGAGACGGCGGCGGCCGAGGCCGGACGGTCCTCCGGCTTCTTCGCGATCATCGTCATCACGAGGTTCTGCACCGGCTGCGGGATGTCGGCGGGCAGCGGCGGCGGCGCGTCGTTGATCTGCGCCATCGCGATGGCCACCTGCGACTCGCCCGTGAAGGGGCGCTTCCCGGCCAGCGACTCGTACGCCACGATGCCGAGCGAGTAGATGTCGGTGGCGGGGCTCGCCTGGTGGCCCGAGGCCTGCTCGGGCGAGAGGTACTGCACGGTGCCCATCACCTGGCCGGTCGCCGTCAGCGGCACCTGGTCGGCGATGCGGGCGATGCCGAAGTCGGTGATCTTCACGCGCCCGTCGGGGGTGATGAGCAGGTTGCCCGGTTTGATGTCGCGGTGCACGAGGCCCGCGGCGTGCGCGGCCTGCAGCGCGGCGGCGGTCTGGCCGACGATGTCGAGCGTGCGCTCGGGCGGCAGCGACGTCTCGCGCTCGAGGATGGTCGAGAGCGCCTCGCCCGGCACGAGCTCCATGACGAGGAACGCCGATCCGGCCTCCTCGCCGTAGTCGAAGACGCTCGCGATGCCCTCGTGGTTCACGAGCGCCGCGTGGCGGGCCTCGGCGCGGAAGCGCTCGAGGAAGCCGGGGTCGCCCATGTACTCGTCCTTGAGGATCTTGATGGCGACGGTCCGTCCGATGACGTGATCCGTGGCCTCCCAGACCTCGCCCATGCCGCCGATCGCGATCCGCGAGCTGAGCTCGTAGCGTCCGCCGAACGTCACTCCCTGCGTTGGCCTCATCAGTCCAGCACCGCCTCCATGACCTTCTTCGCGATGGGTGCCGCGATCGTGTTACCCATGCCCGACTGACCCTGGCCACCGCCGGCCTCCACGACGACGGCGACCGCGACCTGCGGATCGTCCGCCGGCGCGAATCCGGTGAACCAGAGGGAGTAGGGATCGTCCCCGTCGTTCTCGGCCGTGCCCGTCTTCCCGGCCACCTCGACGCCGTCTATTCTTGCATTCGACGCGGCCCCGTCCGAGACATTCCGGACCATCATGTCCACCAGGGCATCCGCGATCTCCGGGTCCATCGCCTCGCCGAACACCGTCGGGTCCCAGCTCTGCTGCACCGACAGGTCGTCGCCGACCACCTGATCGACCATCCAGGGGTTCATCACGACGCCCCCGTTGGCGATGCCCGCCGAGACGAGCGCCATCTGCAGCGGCGTGGCGATGAGCGGACCCTGGCCGAAGCCGGTGAGCCCCGTCTGGTCGTCGCTGAGCGCGCTCGTCGGGTAGACCGACGGCGTCGCCGGCAGCGGCAGCAGGAACTCGTGGTTGAAGCCGAACCGCTCCGCCTGCTGGCGGATCGCCTCGTCGCCGAGCTCGATCGCGAGCTCGGCCATCGGGATGTTGCAGCTGAGCCGCAGCGCGTCGGCGAGCGTGACCGTCTCGCCGGGCCCGCACGCCCCGCCGCCGGCGTTGCGGATGGACGTGGAGGTGCCGGGCAGCGTGAAGGAGGTGGGGTTCGGGAACGTGGAGTCGGCCGTGTACTCGCCCGACTCGAGCGCCGCCGCCGCGACCACGAGCTTGAACGTGGAGCCGGGGGGATTGAGGTTGCCGCCGATGGCGCGGTTCTGGAGCGGGTCGCCCGGGTCGTCGACGAGGGCCTGGAAGGTGGCGTTCACGGCCTGCGAGTCGTGGCCCGCCAGCTGGTTGGCGTCGTAGCTCGGGGTGCTCACCATGGCCAGCACGCGCCCGGTGGCGGGCTCGATCGCGAGGATGCCGCCCTGCAGGTCGCCGAGCGCCTCGTACGCCGCGCGCTGCACGTCGGGGTCGAGGCTCAGCTCCACGGACGAGCCGCGGGGGTCCTGGCCCGACAGGATCTGCTCGAGGCGCGAGAAGAAGGCCGAATCGGCGTTGCCCGCCAGCTCCTGGCTCATCGCCTCCTCGATGCCTCGCGCGGACTGGAGCACCGGGTTGATGTAGCCCGTGACCGGCGCCCACATGGGCGAGTCGACGTACTGGCGCTGCCACGCGTACAGGTCGCCGCTCGGCACCGAGGTGGCGATGCGCTGGCCGCCCGCCACGATCGCCCCGCGCTGCACCTCGTAGCTGTCGTACAGGGTGCGGCGGTTGTTCGGGTGGTCGTTGAGGGCGCCCACGTACACGAACTGCACCGCGCTCGTCGAGGCGAACAGCGCGATGAACATGAGGATCACGATGGTGGTGAGCCTGCGCAGCTCCTTGGTCATCGGATCCTCCGTTCGTCGAGCGGGCGCAGCGAGCCGAGACGGGCCGAGCGAGCGCAGCGAGTCGAGGTCACGATCGTCATCCGATCACCGCCCTCGGCTGCTGGCGCACCGCATCGCTGATGCGCAGCACGAGCGCCACGATGATCCAGTTCGCCACGAGCGACGATCCGCCCGCCGCGAGGAACGGCGTGGTCAGGCCCGTCAGCGGCAGCAGGCGCGTGACGCCGCCGACCATGACGAACACCTGCAGCGCGAGGGTGAACGACAGCGCCGTCGCCAGCAGCTTGCCGAAGTCGTCCTGCCCGGCCACGCCGATCCGCAGGCCGCGCCCGACGAAGACGAGGTAGAGCGAGAGGATCGCGAAGATGCCGACGAGCCCGAGCTCCTCGCCGAGCGAGGGCAGGATGTAGTCGCTCTGCGACACGGGCGTGATGTACGGCCGTCCCTGCCCGAGCCCGGTGCCGAACAGGCCGCCGTGCGCGAGGCCGAAGATGCCCTGCACGAGCTGGAAGCTGCCGCCCGGCCTGTCGTATACCTCCGGGTCGAACGCGTCGAGCCAGTTCGTGAAGCGCCAGCCGACGTACTCCAGGGTGAAGGCCGCGGCGATGGCGCCGCCGAGCGCGAGGAGCACGCCGATGAGCATCCACCCGGTCTTGCCCGTGGCCACGTAGAGCGTCGCGACGAACATGCCGAACACGAGCAGCCCCGTGCCGAGGTCGCGCTGGAACACGATGATGGCGAGCGAGACGAGCCAGATCACGAGGATCGGGCCGAACTCGCGGGCGCGCGGGAACGTGAAGCCCAGGAACTTCCGCCCCGTCGTGGCGAGGCTCTCGCGCGTGCGCACGAGGTAGCCGGCGAAGAAGATCGCGAGGCAGATCTTGGCGATCTCGCCCGGCTGGAAGTTGAAGCCCGCGATCTGGATCCACACCTGCGCGTTGCCGCCGCCGTTGAGGAACGGGATGAACGGCAGCAGCAGCAGGACGATGCCCGCCAGGCCGAAGAGGTACGTGTACCGGAACAGGATGCGGTAGTTCCCGAGCAGCCACACGACCGCGCCGGCCAGCAGGATCGACACCGCCGCGTACGCGATCTGGCTGCTGCCCGCCGTGGGGCTCGTGCCGTCGGCGCCCGAGAGCCCGATCCGATAGATCTCGGCGATGCCGAGCCCCGTCAGCAGGAATGCGATCGGCAGGACGAGCGGGTCGGCGTCGGGTGCGCGCATGCGCAGCACCACGTGCAGGGCCAGCGCGAGGGCGCCCAGCAGCCCCGAGAGCACGAGCTCGGTCGTCGACAGCTCGCCGAGGGCGCCGAACTGCACGAGCACCATGGCGCCCGTGGACAGGACGATGGCGAACAGCAGCAGGAGCAGCTCGCGGTTGCGGCGCGGTGCGGGCGTGCGCACGCGGCGCAGGGCCTTGAGGACCGCGGTGTCGGCGGCGACGTCGGTCATCCCTCACCTCCGTCGGGCGTCTGGGTGGGCTCGTCGGTGGGCACGGGGTTCGGGATGGTGGGCACCGCGGTGCTCGACGAGGGCGACGGCGTGGGGGTGGCCTCCTCGTCCTCGGCGGGGAGGTTGGCCTCGAGGCGGTCGACGATCTCCTCTGCGTGCGCGAGCGAGCGCGCGGTGATCGTGCGCTCCACCGCCGCGCGGTTGGCGTCGGTCAGCTCGTCGAGCGGGATCTCGGTGTCCTCGTACGGCCGGGCGAGGGTGATCGGTCCGAGGTTCGCCTGCACGCCCTGGTAGACGACCACGGTGTCCTCGTCGGCGCCCACGAAGTAGCGGGTCTGCGTCCAGCTGTAGAAGCCGGCGAATCCGGCGGCGAGGATGCCGACCAGCAGCACGATCGCGACGATCGCGCCGATGCGGCGCCGCCGCGCGCGCCGACGGTCCTCGGCGATGAGCTCCTCGAGGTAGTCCGAGTCCGGCTCGAAGTGGCTGGGCTCGTTCGCCGCCTGGCTGCGGGGATGCAGCCAGCCGGTCGGCAGACCGGATCGCGTGGCGGCGGGCAGGCTGACGCCCTGGGGATTGGAGGCCGAGCCCACGACCGACGGCGCGGCGAGGAAGGTGGGGTGCTGGCCGCCCACGTCGACGATGACGATCGTCACGTTGTCGGGCGCGCCGCCGTCGAGCGTCTGGCGCAGCAGCGCGTCGGCCGTGCGCCCCGGCGCCTCGTCGCGCCGCAGCACCTTGGCGATGTGCTGCTCGTCCACCACGCCCGACAGGCCGTCGGAGCACAGCACCCACCGGTCGCCCGGTCGGGTCTGCATGATGAAGGTGTCGATCTCGGGATTCGCGTCCATGTCGCCGAGTACGCGCATCAGCACGGATCGGCGGGGGTGGTACCGCGCCTCCTCCGGCGTGATGCGGCCCGAGTCGACCAGGCGCTGGACGAACGTGTGGTCGTTCGTGATCTGCGTCAGCTCGCCGTCGCGCCACAGGTAGATGCGCGAGTCGCCGATGTGCGCGATGACGGCCCACTCGTCGACCATCGCGATCGCGCTCACCGTGGTGCCGAGGCCGGCCAGCTCGGGCCGGCGGGTGACGAGCTGGATGAGGTCGCCCGCCGTGTCGGCGATCGTGTCGCGCAGCTCGGCCTCGGCCTCCTGCGGGGTCTCGAACGCCCGGTCGAGGGCCTGCAGCCGGTTCACGGCCACGCTCGAGGCGACGTCGCCGCCCGCGTGCCCGCCCATCCCGTCGGCGACGACGAACAGGTTGGACCCGGCGTACCCGGAGTCCTGGTTGTTCGTCCGCACCTTTCCCGTGTGGGAGATGGCGGCGCTCGAGCCCTCGAAGACCATGCGTTCGGGTTACTTCCGCAGCTCGAACGTCGTGGCGCCGACCTTGATGGGGGCGCCGGCCTGCACGGGCACGGGGGACGAGGGCTGCACGCGCTCGCCGTCGTGCAGGGTGCCGTTCGTCGAGTCGAGATCCTGGATCATCCACTGGTCGCCCCACAGCACGAGACGCGCGTGGTGGCTGGAGGTGTAGTCGTCGCGGATGACGAGGCCGGCCTCCGAGGAGCGGCCGATCGTCAGCGGCTCGGTGCCGAGGGGCAGCTCGAGGCCCGCCTTCGGGCCGGACGTGATGACGATCCGGTTCACCGTGGAGGTCGTCGCCGGCCCGCTCGATCCGACCGCCGGGCTGGGCGTCGGGGGAGTGGAGGGCGCCTTCGCGGCGGCCGGCCGCGGCGCGCTCGCCGCGGACTCCGGCAGACGCCGCACGCGGCCGCCGAACAGGTCGGCACGCAGCGCGAACACGACCGACAGCACGAACAGCCACATCAGCAGCAGGAAGCCGCCGCGCAGGATCAGCAGGGTCAGATCGGTCACGTCTTCAGCTCTCCTGGGCGTCGAACAGGCGCGTGGCGCTCGTGCCGGGCGCGCTCCGCGGCGCCGACTGCGGCACGACGCGGAACACGATATCGGTGCGGCCGATGCGCACGACCGATCCGGACGTCAGCGGCGCCTGCTTCGTGGCGCGCCCGTCGACCTTCGAGCCGTTCGTCGATCCGAGATCCCGCATCATCGCGTTCCGCCCGTCCCACAGGATCTCGACGTGCTTGCGGCTCGTGCCCGTGTCGGCGATCGTGATGTCGGCGTCGCTGCCGCGGCCGATCACCGTGCGCGCGCCGCGCAGCGGGTGGCGCCGCCCGCCGATCTCGACCACGGGCTGCCACGAGACGTCGCCCTCCGCCGAGCGGGAGTCGACCGCGATCGTTCCGGTGGAGACCTGCTCGTCGGCGCGGATCGCGATGCGCACGGCGCCGGCGAAGCTGTACCCCTGCGAGGCCGCGTGCTTGCGCACCATCTCGTCGAGCTCGGTGTGCAGCGCCGAGCCGAGGCGCGCCATGCGCTCCTCGTCGGTGGGATTCAGCCGCGCCGTCAGCTCGTTCGGCACGAGGATGCGGTCGCGGCTGACCACGGCGGCCTTCGTGTCGAGCTCGCGGCGCAGCGCGGAGGCGATTTCGACGGGCTGAATGCCGCTGCGGAAGGTCTTCGCGAACGCACCGTTCACGGCGCGTTCGAGACCCTTCTCGAAGCTGTCCAGCAGTCCCATGTGGCTCCTCCGCGGGGCGTATCGGTTGCGGCCATCGTAGCCAGGGCATCTGTATGGACGGTGGCGGGGCCTTTCGCGACACGCGCCGGGGTCCTCGCACGGCACCCCGGCCGGTTCGTGACGGCCCCGTGCGCCGTGATATCCTCGCTTGGTTGAGTGCGGTCGCAGGCCGCCTCGCGCGAGTGGCGGAATAGGTAGACGCGCTGGCTTCAGGTGCCAGTGTCCTTACGGACGTGGGGGTTCAAGTCCCCCCTCGCGCACCACGCAGATGGATGGCCCCTGGTCGCGACGGATGTCGCTTCCCAGGGGCCATCTGCGTTTGTCTGTGCGGGGGGCGACCCCACCGCCCCCGATGCGGCGCTTCGCGACGCCGGGCGGTGGGCGACGGGCGGGGCGACGCCCGGTGCGAGGGATCGGACCCGGGTTCGGGGGAGTGCCCGGGGAGGATGGGCACGTGTCCGCCGTTTGGGGGACACCTGGCGTAACATAATGCCCGACGTCCTCTCTCGGTCGTCCGGCCCTCACTGTTTCCCCCCAACGGTGAGGGCTGTTTCCATTCTTTACGCCGTTCCCCTATCGCTCACAGCCGCGACCGGCTAGCGTGGGCCTTGGTCGTCGACAACACTACGGCGGCCGAATTTCTATAGAACGGCAGTAAATGAGCACGCAGGGCACCGTCAAGTGGTTCAACTCGGAGAAGGGCTTCGGCTTCATCTCTCCTGACGAGGGCGGCTCCGACGTCTTCGCGCACTACACCGCAATCGAGTCGTCGGGCTACCGCTCGCTGGAAGAGAACCAGCGCGTGGAGTTCGAGATCGCCCAGGGCCCCAAGGGTCTTCAGGCGGAGAACATCCGGCCGCTGTAGTCCGGATCACCGACAAGCCCCATCCGCTCAGGCGGGTGGGGCTTTCGTCTTGCCCCCGCGCGGGCGAGGCGGATCAGCGGGCGCGCAGCGCCGCACCCATTGCGGCGATCGCCTGCTCCAGCAGGGGGCGCGGCATGGCGATGTTGAACCGGATGGCCGTCTCCGCCCCGGCGCCGCACATCGCGCCGTCGGTCGTGACGACGCCCGCGTGCTCGCGGAAGAATTCGGCCGGCGATCCCTCGAGGCCGAGGGCGGCGCATTCGAGCCACGCCAGGTACGTTCCCTCCGGCGGCGTGTAGACCACGCCGGGCAGGTGCTCGGCGACGAGGTCGGCCAGCAGTCGGCGGTTGCCGTCGAGGTACGACACCACGCCGTCGAGCCAGGCGCCGCCGGCGGAGTAGGCCGCGGTGTTCGCGATCACGCCGAGATTCGCCGCGCCGTGACCGAACGACTGCCCGTGCTCCTGCCAGTAGGCGCGATCCGCGTCGTTGGAGAGGATGAGCTGCGCGCACTTGAGCCCGGGCAGGTTCCAGGCCTTCGACGCCGACGTCGCCGTGATGGTGTGACCGGCGTTGACCGCGTTGACCGAGGCGTAGGGCACGTGGGGCGCGTCGTAGACGAGCGGCGCGTGGATCTCGTCCGAGAACACGCGACCGCCGTGGCGGGCGACGACCTCGCCGATGGCGGCCATCTCGTCGCGGCGCAGCACGCGCCCGATCGGGTTGTGCGGGTTGCAGAGCACGAGCAGCCCGCCGCCATCCGCGAAGGCGGCGTCGAGGGCGTCGAGGTCGTACTCCCAGCCGTCGGCGGTGCGGATCATCGGCACCTGGATGATCCGCCGGCCGTGGGCGAGCGGCACGGTGAGGAACGGCATGTACGCCGGCGTGGGCAGGACGACCGCGGAGCCCGGGGCGCTGAAGTGCTCGATCGCGAGCTCGAGCGCCGCGATGACGTCGGGCATCGGCTTGACGTCGCCGACCACGTGGCGAACGCCTCGCCGAGCCGCGTCGCGAACGCGGGAGGCAGGTAGCCGAACGCACCGGCGTCGACGGCGGCGTGCAGCGCCTCGGTGACGACCGGCGCGGTGCCGAAGTCCATCTCCGCCACCCAGGCCGCGATCGTGTCGGGGAAGAGGGTCCACTTGATCGACCCCGCGGCGCGGAGCTGCTCGGCGGTGACCGCGTCGAACACCGCGGCCATGTCGGGTGCGGGCTGTGTCATGCGTGCCTCCGTGTGGGCGATCAGTCGGTGAGAAGCAGCTCGCGCAGCTGGCCGGCGTCGTCGACCACCGCGCTCGCGCCCTCCTCCTCGCCCGGGTTGCCGAAGCCCCAGCGGGCGAAGATCACGGGCACGCCGAGGGCGGCGCCGCCGTCCACGTCGTGATGGCGGTCGCCCACGAGCACGGGGCGCGACACATCGACGCCGGCCTCGGTGAGGCGATCCAGCGCGCGGCGCATCACGTCGGTCTTGGTGTCGAGCACGGTCGCCTCGGCGCGGGCGCCGACGATCGTGACGAAGCACGACGTGAGGCCGTAGTGCTCGAGGATCGCCTTCACCTGGTTCTCGGGCTTCGTGCTCGCGGTGGCCTGGGGGACCCCGGCCTCGTGCAGCGCGCGGATCAGGTCGGCGACCCCGTCGTACAGGCGCACGGAGGCGGCGTAGCCGTCGCGCGCCGCGAGCTCGCGGTACCTCCGCACCGCCTCGACGGCCTCGTCGGGCGAGAGCAGGCCGCGCACCTCGAACGACTCGAGCATGGGAGGGCCGATCCAGTGCCGCAGCTCCTCGGGCTCCGGGGGCGTGCGGCCGAGCTGCGTGAGCACCTCGGTGATGCGGGGCAGGATGCCGGCGGAGGCGTCGGCGACCGTGCCGTCGACGTCCCAGAGGACGCAGGACCAGGGGGACGACGACATGCCTCGAGCCTATCGCCCGCGAACCCGCACCCGATCGTCGAGCCCGCGCCCGATCCGGGGCGGGTTCGCGGAACGAGGGCGGGTTCGCGGAATCAGAACAGGCGGGGCACGCCCGACTCGATGCCCTTCATGTCGTCGTAGTCGAGCACGAGGCACGTGATGCCGCGGTCCTCGGCCAGCACGCGCGCCTGCGGCTTGATCTCCTGGGCGGCGAACACGCCCCGGATGCCCGTGAGGATCGGATCCCGCCCCAGCAGCTCGAGGTATCGGGTGAGCTGCTCGACGCCGTCGATGTCGCCGCGGCGCTTCACCTCGACGGCGATCGGCGCCCCCTGGGCGTCGCGCACGAGCAGGTCGACCGGGCCGATCGCGGTGGGGTACTCGCGGCGCACGAGGGTCGCGCCCTCCACGATCCGTTCCACCTGCTCGGCCAGCAGGCGCTGCAGGTCGGACTCGACGCCGTCCTTGATGAGGCCGGGGTCCACGCCGAGGTCGTGCGAGGAGTCGCTGAAGATCTCGTGGATCCGCACCGTCAGCGCGTCGCCGGTCTTCTGGTGCGTGACCTTCCACACCTCGACGACGCCCGCCTCGGCGAGCTCCTCCTCCGGCGCCATCACGTCGACGCGGCACGGCGGGCTCATCCAGTTCAGCGGCTTGTACGAGCCGCCGTCGGAGTGGATGAGCACGCTGCCGTCGCCCTTGTGCATGAGCACGCGCTTGGCGAGCGGCAGGTGCGCGTTGAGCCGGCCGGTGTAGTCCACCGAGCACTGGGCGATGACGAGGCGCACCGGATGAGCCTACCCGCCACCCCTCCCCGCGGTCGCCGCCCCTGCCGCCGGCCGGCGCGCGCGGATAGGTTGAGGTCATGCGCATCGGGTACGGGATCACGGGTGGGCTGGCGGTGGAGACGGTACGGGCGATCGCGCCCGAGCTCGAGAGGGCGCGCGTCGACACCCTCTGGGTGAACCAGCCGGGGCGGCACGGCGACGCGCTGGGCGCCATGGCCGCGGCCGCCGCCGAGACGACGACGCTGCGCGTGGCCGCCGGCGTGATCCCGGTGGACCTGTACCCGGCGGACGAGATCGTCGCGCGGGTGCGCGCGCTGCGGCTGCCGCCGGAGCGCACGGTGATCGGCATCGGGGCGAGCGCAAAGCCGAGCCCGCTCACCACCGCGGGCGAGGCGGCGGCGCGGCTGCGCGCCGATCTCGGCGTGCCGGTCGTCGTGGGCGCGCTGGGCCCGCGGATGCGCCGGCTCGGCGTGACCGAGGCCGACGGCGTGCTCCTGAACTGGCTCACCCCGGAGGCCGCGCGGCAGGCGCGGGCGGATCGCGACGCCGACGACCCCGAGGGCGGCTCGCAGCTCGCCCTCTACGTGCGCACGGCGCTGCCGCCGGCACACGACCGGCTGCGGGAGGAGGCGGAACGGTACGGCGCGATCCCCACCTACGCGGCGAACTTCGCCCGGTACGGGTACGAGCCCGCCGCCTCCGCGATCCTTGCCGACGATCCGGCGGACATCCCGTCGCGACTGCGGGAGTACGAGGGGATCGTCGACGAGGTCGTCGTGCGCGGGATCACGGCCGCCGACGACGCCGCGGAGCACCTCGAACTCATCCGGGCGCTGGCATGACATTCCCGCGGCGGAATGGATCGACCAGCGCCGCCACGGCAGTGCCCGCTAGAATAGACAAAAGCCCACGATGACCCCTGCTCGGCAGAGCGAGAGGAGCCGCCCATGCTCGCTCTGCTGCTGTCGTTCGCGGTGGGCTCCGTCCTCACGGCGCTGCTCGCGCGGCCGCTCGGCCCCCGCGTCTTCCTCGTCGCCGCCGTGTTCCCCCTCGCGGCCTTCGTGCACACGGTGCTGCAGCTGCCGCTCGTGGCCGATGGCGGCGTCGTCGCGGAGTCCTGGGTGTGGATCGAGGCGCTCGACATCCGCCTCTCCATGCAGCTCGACGCGCTCGGGGCGCTGATGGCGCTCATCGTCACGGGCGTGGGCGCGCTCGTGATGATCTACTGCGTCGTCTACTTCCGCGGCACGGCCGACGGGATCGGGCGGTTCGCGGGCGTGCTGCTCGCGTTCGCCGGCGCGATGTACGGGCTCGTGCTCACGGACGACCTCGTGCTGCTCGTGATGTTCTGGGAGGCGACGAGCATCCTGTCGTACCTCCTGATCGGGCACAACCACCTGCGCGCCGCCAGCCGCCGCGCCGCGCTGCAGGCGCTCCTCGTGACGACGCTCGGCGGGCTCGTGATGCTCGTGGGCGTCGTGATGCTCGTCGCCGTCAGCGGCACGACGAGCATCTCGGCCCTGCTCGCCGATCCGCCGGCGGGCGCGATGGTGAACACGGCGCTCGTGCTCGTGCTCGTGGGCGCGCTGAGCAAGTCGGCCATCTTCCCCTTCCACTTCTGGCTGCCCGGCGCGATGGCGGCGCCCACGCCGGTGAGCGCCTATCTGCACGCGGCGGCCATGGTGAAGGCGGGCGTCTACCTGCTCGCCCTGTTCGCGCCCTTCTTCGCCGAGACGGGGCCGTGGCGGCCCATCGTCGTCTCGCTCGGGCTGCTCACGATGCTGCTCGGCGGCGTCCAGGCCCTGCGCGAGAACGACCTGAAGCGCATCCTCGCGTTCGGCACCGTGAGCCAGCTCGGGTTCATCGCGGTCGTCGTGGGCTTCGGCACGCGCGACGCGGCGCTCGCGGGCGGCGCGCTTGTGCTCGCGCACGCCCTGTTCAAGTCGACGCTCTTCCTCGTCGTCGGCGTCATCGACCGGCAGCTGTCCACGCGCGACGTGGACGAGCTCAGCGGGCTCGCGCGGCAGGCGCCCACGATGGCGATCGTCTCGCTCGTGGCCGTGGCGTCGATGGCCGGAGTCGCACCCACGCTCGGCTTCGTCGCCAAGGAGGCCGCGCTCACGGCGCTCGTCGACGACGCGCTCGCCGGGGGCGCATGGGGCTGGGCCGCGCTCATCGGGGTGTCGCTCGGGTCGGTGCTCACGGTGGCCTACGGCATCCGCTTCCTGTGGGGCGCCTTCTGGGTCAAGCGCGACGGGGCCGGGCACCCCCGGCCCACGACCGAGTGGCCCGATCCGCCGCTCGGCTTCCTCGCCGCCCCCATCACCCTGGCCGTCCTGGCGCTGGCCGGGGGGCTCGCCGGACCGTGGATCGAGCGGCTCCTCGTGCCGTACGCCGATACGGCACCGGGCGAGGCGCACGGGCACCTCGTGCTGTGGCACGGCCTGCAGCCCGCGCTGTTCATCTCGCTCGGCACGCTCGCCCTCGGCGCGGTCGTGTTCTGGGCCGCCCGCGCGAGCCGCTGGGACGCCTCGGGCCGGGTGCTGCCGTTCACGGCGTCGGACGTGTACTTCCTGGCCGTGCGCGCCGTCGATCGCCTGTCGGTGATCGTCACGCGCTTCACGCAGCGCGGATCGCTCCCCATCTACGTCGGCACGGTGTTCCTCGTCTTCATCGCGGCCGAGGGCACGGTGCTGCTCGCGGGCCGCGAGTGGCGCGTCGAGCTCGACTCCTGGCAGCACCCCCTCCAGCTCGCCGCCGCGCCGATCATGATCCTCGCGGGGATCATCGCCGTGATGGCCCGCAAGCGCTACACGGGCGTCGTGCTCGTCTCGGTCACGGGCCTCGGCATGGTCGCCCTGTTCGCGAGCATGGGCGCGCCCGATCTCGCCCTCACGCAGGTGCTCGTCGAGGCGGTCACCCTCGTGGCGTTCGCGCTCGTGCTGCGCCGGCTGCCGTCGCGGCTGGGCGCCCACAGCGGCAGCTCGGTGCCGCTGCTGCGCGCCGTGATCGGCGTCGCCGTCGGCGTGACCATGGCGTTCCTCGTCGTCATCGCCACGGGCGCGCGCGTGCACGAACCGGTGTCGGCGTCGTGGACCGAGCTCGCGTACGAGATCGGGCACGGCAAGAACGTCGTCAACGTCGCGCTCGTCGACCTGCGCGGCTGGGACACCATGGGCGAGCTGTCGGTGCTCGTGCTCGCCGCGACGGGCGTCGCCTCGCTCGTGTTCGTGACGCACCGCACCGACGACACCCTCACCCGCCTGAGCCGCCGCCTGCCGCTGCGCAGCCGGATCGCCGCGAACAAGGCCTCGCGCCGGCCGCTCGTCGAGACCACCGACGGCCTGCGCCCGCAGACGGCCGACAACCGCGACAGCCCGCGCGCCTGGCTCGTGGGCGGTCAGAAGCTGCGCGCCGAATCGCGCTCGATCATCCTCGAGGTGGTCGTGCGAGTCCTGTTCCACACGATCATCGTCGTGTCGATCTACCTGCTCTTCGCCGGCCACAACCTGCCGGGCGGCGGCTTCGCCGGCGGCCTCGTCGCGGGCATGGCCCTCGTCATGCGCTACGTGGCCGGCGGGCGCTGGGAGCTGGGCGCGGCCGCCCCGGGCGACGCCGGTCAGCTGCTGGGCGTGGGCATGATCCTGGCCGTCGGCACGGCGCTCGCCCCCATGCTCTTCGGCCTCGACCCGCTCACCCGCGCGGTGTGGCAGGCCGACCTGCCGGTGGTCGGCCACATCGAGTTCGTCAGCTCGACGATCTTCGACATGGGCGTCTACCTGGTCGTCATCGGGCTCGTGCTCGACGTGCTGCGCAGCCTCGGGGCCGAGGTCGACAGGCAGCTGAAGGAGTCCTCGGACGAGACGTTCCACAGCTCGCCGTCGCCCGATGCCCACACCGGCGGCGTGGAGGTGACGCGATGAGCGTCTCGCTCACCCTCGTCATCGTCATGGCCGCGCTGTACGCCGGCGGCGTCTACGCCATGCTCGAGCGCAGCCTGACGCGCGTTCTCATCGGCTTCCTGCTGCTGGGCAACGCGACGAACCTGCTGCTTCTCATCGTCATGGGCTTCCCGGGGACCGCGCCCTTCTATGGTGCCGACGAACCGCAGAGCGATCCGCTGCCGCAGGCGCTCATGCTCACCGCCATCGTCATCACGTTCGCCGTGAGCGCGTTCCTGCTGGCCCTCATCTACCGCTCGTGGCAGCTGGGCCAGGCCGACACCGTCATGGACGACGCCGAGGACCTGGCGCTGCGCGAGACCGCGGCGGGCACCGAGGACGCCATGGAGGACGAGGCGGAGGACGCCGCCACCGAGGACGAGGCGACGACGGAGTTCGTCGACGGCGCGCCCATCCCGCTGCGCGTGCTCGGATCGGCCGACATGTCGGCGATCGCGGAGGACGCGCCCGTGGATATGCCGACGGGCGCATACGGCGTCGACGGGTCGGACGACGGGCCGAACGACGGGGACGGATCGGCGGCCGGCGGATCGGATGCCGGCGGATCCGGCGAGGGGGAGGGGAAGCGATGAGCTGGAGCCTCCTCGTGCCGATGCTCGTGGTGCTGCCCCTGCTGGGAGCGGCCGTCACGCTCGTCCTCGGCCATCACCGACGCTGGCAGGTGAGCGTGTCGATCGCCACGCTCACGCTGACCTTCGTCATCGCCGTCGTGCTGCTGCTCGTCGTCGACGCCGGCAACCCGCTCGCCGTGAGCGTGGCGGGCTGGGATCTGCCCTTCGGCATCGTGCTCTACGTCGACCGGCTCTCGGCCCTGCTCGTGGCCGTCTCGAGCGTCGTGCTGCTGGCCGTCCTGCTGTTCTCGGTCGGCCAGGGCGCCGCGGACGGCGACGACGAGACGCCCGTGTCGATCTTCCACCCGTCGTACCTCATCCTCGCGGCGGGCATCTTCGACGCGTTCATCGCCGGCGACCTGTTCAACCTCTACGTGGGCTTCGAGATCCTGCTCGTGGCCTCGTACGTGCTCATCACGCTCGGCAGCACGGAGTCGCGCATCCGCACCGGCACCGTGTACATCGTCGTCTCGCTCGTGTCGAGCATCCTGTTCCTCTCGGCGATCGCGATGATCTACGGCGCGCTCGGCACGGTGAACATGGCGCACATCGCCGAGCGCATGGTCGAGCTGCCCGACGACGTGCAGCTGCTGCTGCACCTGCTGCTCGTGCTGGCCTTCGCCATCAAGGCGGCGGTGTTCCCGCTGTCGTTCTGGCTGCCCGACTCGTATCCGACGGCGCCCGCGCCGGTGACGGCGGTGTTCGCGGGCCTGCTGACGAAGGTGGGCGTGTACGCGCTCATCCGCACGGAGACGCAGCTGTTCCAGGACAGCGACATCAATCCGCTGCTGCTGATCGTGGCGCTCGCGACGATGATCGTCGGCATCCTCGGCGCCGTGGCGCAGGCCGAGCTGAAGCGGATCCTGTCGTTCACGCTCGTGAGCCACGTCGGCTACATGGTGTTCGGGCTCGCGATCAGCACCGAGGCCGCCGTCGGCGCGACGATCTACTACATGGTCCACCACATCGTCGTGCAGACGACGCTGTTCCTCGCGGTCGGGCTCATCGAGCGGCGCGCGGGATCGACGTCGATCCTGAAGGTCAAGGGGCTCATGGCGGCCGCTCCGCTCATCGCCGTGCTCTACTTCATCCCCGCCCTGAACCTCGGCGGGCTGCCGCCCTTCTCGGGCTTCCTGGGCAAGTACGCGCTGTTCGACGCGGCCGCCGAGCAGGGCGATCCGCTGATGTACGTGCTCATCGTGGGCGGGATCGTCACGTCCCTTCTCACGCTGTACGCGCTGATGCGGGCGTGGAACCTATCGTTCTGGCGCGAGCAGGAGGACTCGAGCGAGACGGAGGCGCGCATCGCCTACCTCGGCGGATCGCCCGAGGCGCAGCAGCAGAGCGAGCGCCGGGTGATCCCGCGCATCATGACGGCCGCGACGGCCGGCATGGTCGTGCTCTCGGTGGGGCTGACGGTGTTCGCCGGGCCGCTGTACGCCATCTGCGACCGGATCGGCCAATCGCTGCTCCAGCCCATCTCGCTCGTCGAGCTCGATGATGCGGAGGCGCAGCCGTGATCGATCTCCGTGCCCGTCTGAAGCTGTTCTGGCGTCAGCTGCCGTTCTTCGTCTGGCTGGTCGTGCTCTGGATGCTGCTGTGGGGGCAGCTCACCATGCTGGCGCTCATCACGGGCGTGCTCGTCGCGATCTTCGTGAGCACGTGGTTCCGGCTTCCCGCCGCCCAGATGTCGGGGCGCGTCAACCTCTGGTACGGCGTGGTGTTCGGGGTGACGTTCCTCGTCGAGCTCGTCCAGGGTGCGCTGAGCGTGACGTGGGAGGTGCTGCGCCCCGGCCCGACGCGCGCCGCCATCATCCGGGTGCCGCTGCGCGTGGACGACGACCTGATCATGACGCACGTCGCCGTCGTCTCCTCCCTGATCCCCGGATCCACCGTGATCGAGGCCGACCGCGAGCGGCGGGTGCTCTACCTGCACGCCATCGGCATGAGGGACGAGGCGGCGGTCGAGGCGCAGCGCCGCCGCGTGCAGCACTGGGAGGAGCGCGCCGTCGCGGCCGTGGGCACGAGGGCGCAGCTCAAGGCCCTGCGCGAGGGCGCCGAGCCCATTGCGGATCGCGCGGATGCGGATCGCACGGACGCGGGAGGTGCGGAATGACGGGCGTGCTCGTGACGATCATCGCCGTGGTGTTCGCCGCGGCGGCCGCGATCGCGCTCGTGCGCCTCGTGCGCGGGCCGTCGATCCTCGATCGCGCCGTGGCGAGCGACGTGCTGCTCACCGAGGTGATGTGCCTGATCGGGGCCGAGATGGTGATCAACCGTCACACCGACACGCTGCCCATCATGCTGATCATCGCGGCGATCGGGGTCTTCGGGACCGTGGCGGTGGCCCGCTTCGTGGCGAGGAGGGACCAGTGACCCTCGAATCCGTGCTCGACGCCGTCGCGCTGGTGCTCGTGCTGGCGGGCGCGCTGCTGTGCCTCATCGCATCGATCGGTCTGCTGGGCCTGGGCGACGTGCTCTCGCGCCTGCACGCCGCGACGAAGCCGCAGGTGCTCGGGCTGCTGCTGATCGCCACGGCGATCGCGCTCACGATGCGGTCGTGGCCCGTGCTGGCGATGCTCGTGCCGGTCGTACTCATCCAGCTGGCGACGGCCCCGCTGTCGGCGCACATGGTGGGTCGGCAGGCGTACCGCAACGGCACCTACAACCCGGACAGCCTCATCGTGGACGAGCTGGCGCAGGAGCGCGACGAGAGCTGAGGCGGATCAGCTGGCCAGGGCGTAGCCGAAGGCGCTCGCGACGCCGGCGTTCGTGACCTTCCCGCCCCGCACGTTGAGGCCCTGGGCGAGCGCCGAGTCGGCCGCCGCCGCCGCATCCCACCCGCGGTCCGCGATCGCGGTGAGGTACGGCAGCGTCGCGTTCGTGAGCGCCCGCGTCGACGTCTCGGGCACGGCGCCCGGCATGTTGGCGACGCAGTAGTAGAGGGTGTCGTGCACCGCGAAGGTGGGATCGTCGTGCGTCGTCGGGTGCGAGCCCTCGAAGCAGCCGCCCTGGTCGATCGCGATGTCGACGAGCACGGCGCCGGGCTTCATGCCCGCGACCATGTCGTCCGTGACGAGCTTCGGGGCGGCCGCGCCGGGGATGAGCACCGACCCGATCACGAGATCCGCATCCGCGAGCGCCTCGGCGATGGCGTAGCGCGTGGAGTGCGCGGTCTGCAGGCCGTTGCCGTAGCGGTGCTCCAGCTCGCGCAGCCGGGGCAGGTTCACGTCGAGGACGGTCACCTGCGCGCCGAGGCCGAGCGCGTTCGCGGCGGCGTGCTCGCCGGCAACCCCGCCGCCGATGACGACGACCTTGCCGCGGCGCGTGCCGGCCACGCCGCCCAGCAGGGCGCCGCGCCCGCCCTGCGCGCGCATCAGGTGGTACGAGCCGACGGCGATCGACAGGCGTCCCGCCACCTCGCTCATCGGGGTGAGCAGCGGCAGGGAGCGATCGGGCAGCTGCACCGTCTCGTAGGCGACGGCCGTGGTGCCGGCGGCGACGAGCGCGTCGGTGAGCGGACGGTCGGCCGCGAGGTGCAGGTAGGCGAAGAGCGTGAGGTCGTCGCGCAGGTGCGGGTACTCCTCGGCGATCGGCTCCTTCACCTTCACGAGCAGCTCGGCGTCGCCCCACACGTCGGCGGCGCTCGGCACGATCCGGGCGCCCGCGGCGGCGAAGTCGGCGTCCGCGATGCGCGAGCCCGCGCCGGCGCCGGCCTGCACGAGCACCTCGTGTCCTCGTCGCGCGAGGGCGTCGACCCCCGCGGGCGTGATGGCCACGCGGTTCTCGTTGTTCTTGATCTCGGTGGGAATGCCGACGCGCATCGGGGCTCCTCGTTCAGCGACACGGGTGTGCGGTTGCGTCGAGGATCGCAGGAGATTCGTTTCCGTCGCGTAACGCGCGAAGATCCTTCGACATCCTGGGCTGACCGCGTACGCTCGCCTGCATGACCGATGCGCTGGGGCCATCCGATCCGAGGAAGCTTCGGCCCATCGAGCTCGACGAGACCGACCAGCGGATCGTCGCGATCCTGGAGCGCGACGGCCGCATCACGAACGCCGACCTCGCCGCCGCCCTCGACATCGCGCCGTCCACCGCGCACGCCCGCACGCGATCGCTCGCGGAGCGCGGCGTCATCACGGGCTTCCACGCGAGCGTGGACCACCGCCGGCTCGGGCGGGGCCTGCAGGCGATCATCGGCGTGACGCTGCGCGGCGGCACACGGCACGACAGCATCGTGAGCTTCGCGGACGAGGTGCGCGCGCTGCCGCAGGTCGTGCAGCTGTTCTTCCTGGGCGGCACCGACGACTTCATGGTGCACATCGCCGTGGGCGACTCGAGCGAGGTGCGGCAGTTCGTCGTCGACAATCTGTCGACCCAGGCGTTCGTCGCCGCGACCCGGACGAGCCTCATCTTCGAGTACCACCGCAACGGCGTCGCGGCGAGCTTCAGCTGACCCGTTCAGGGCCCGGCGCTCAGAGCACGGCGGAGAGGAAATCCTTCGTGCGCTGCTCGTCGGGGGAGCCGAAGATCTTCTCCGGGGAGCCCTCCTCCACGATCCGGCCGCCGTCGAACATCAGCACCCGGTTGGACACGTCGCGCGCGAACTGCATCTCGTGCGTGACGATGAGCATCGTCACGTCGGTGGTGGCGGCGACGTCGCGGAGGATGTTCAGGACCTCGCCGACGACCTCGGGGTCCAGCGCGCTCGTGACCTCGTCGAGCAGCAGGATCTCTGGCTCCATGGCGAGGGCGCGGGCGATCGCCACGCGCTGCTGCTGCCCGCCCGACAGCGAGGTGGGGTGCGCGTCCTCCTTGTCGGGCAGGCCGACCTTCTCCAGCAGCTGCCGGCCGCGGGCGATCGCCTCGTCCTTCGACAGCCCGAGCACGTGCACGGGCGCCTCGATGATGTTCTGCATCACCGTCATGTTCGGGAAGAGGTTGAACTGCTGGAACACCATGCCGATGCGCTTGCGCATCTCGTTGCGGTGCTTCTCCTTGAGCGCCACGCGCCGGTCGCCGCGGCGGGCGTGCGTCAGCGGCTGCCCGTCGATGAGGATGTACCCCGCGTCGGCCTCCTCGAGCGTCATGAGGAGGCGCAGGATCGTCGTCTTGCCCGATCCGCTCGGGCCGATGAGCGTGACGCGGTCGCCCCGGCGCACAGTGAAGTCGAGGTCGTGCAGCACGACGTGGTCGCCGAACCGCTTCTCGACCTTGTCGAATCGGATGGCCGGCACCTCGCCGTCGCTCAGCGCGATGGCTCCGGTGTGGGTCTCAGGAACGGTAGGCAAGTCGCTTCTCCAATCGCCCGATGAGGACGGATGTCGGGTAGCTCGCGGCCAGGAAGATGAGGCCCGCGAGGGTGATCGCCTCGATGTAGCGGAAGTGCTGGCCGCCGTACAGCTGCGCGGCGCGCACGAGCTCGGTCACGGTGATGACCGCGAGGAACGGCGTGTCCTTGAACATCGAGATGACGTAGTTGCCGAGCGCCGGCAGCGTGGATCGCACCGCCTGCGGGATGACCACGGCGGTCCAGGTGCGCCGCGGCGACATCGACAGCGCCGTGGCGGCCTCCCACTGGCCGCGCGGCACGGCGTCGATCCCGGCCCGGTACACCTCGGCCATGTAGCTGGCGTAGTGGATGCCGAAGATGACGATCCCCAGCACGATCGGCGGCACGCTCGTGAAGGCGTAGTAGGCGAACAGCAGCTGGACGACGATGGGTGTCATCCGCACGAAGTTCATGACGAACGCCACGACGCCCGCGACGGGGCGCGGCGCCGTGCGGCGCACGAGCGCCACGACGAGGCCGAGCAGCGCGGCGATGGCGCTGCCGACCACCGTCACGAGCAGCGTGACGGTGAAGAAGCCCTGCAGCAGCTGCGGCAGCGCCGCGAGCGCGTGGTCCCAGTTCCAGGGGCTCTCATCGATCATGCGGCGGTCCCCTTCGTGTCGGCCTTCGCGAAGCGCAGCGCCTCACGCAGCGACTCGCCCTGCCCGAGGCGGTGCTTGGCGCGCACCTCGAGCGCGTTCATGACGAGGCTCAGCAGGTAGGCCAGGGCGAAGTACAGGATGAGGCCGATGCTGTACGCGAAGAACACGTCGGTGTCGACGCGCAGCCGGTTCAGCTCGGCCGTCAGGTCGACGATCGTGATGAGGTACACGGCCGCGGTGCCCTTGAGCAGCTGGATCAGCAGGTTGTTCAGCGACGGGATCATGAGCGCCCACGCCTGGGGGAAGATCACCCGGCGCATGCGCTGGAAGCGCGACAGGCTCAGGGCCGTCGTCGCCTCCCACTGCCCTGCGGGGACCGCGTTGATCGATCCGCGGACCACCTCGGCGCCGTACGCGCCGTAGTTCAGCCCCAGCGCGACGATGCCCACGAGCACGGGCTCCATCTCGAGGTTGATGGGCGGCAGCGGCAGCACGAAGAACAGGAAGAACAGCTGCACGAGCAGCGACGTGCCCCGGAAGAACTCGATGAAGACGCGGGCGATGCCGCGGATCAGGATGTTCTGGAAGCGGGCGAGCAGCCCGAAGACGACGGCGACGACGAACGCCAGGAGAGCGCCGCCCACGGTGAGCTCGAGGGTGATCAGCAACCCGTCGAGGATCCGCGGCAGCGCCCTTCCGAGCGCCTCGAGATTATCGGTCACGAGTGGTCCGCGCCCCGCTCACTCGACCTCGCCGGCGCAGAGCTGCTCGGCGGTCAGGTCGGCCGGCGGCAGGTTCTCGGCCGTGAAGCCGAACGGCTCCACCAGGTCGAGGTACGTCTGCTCGTCACCCTTGATCTTCTCGAGCTCGGCGTTGTAGGCCTCGAGCAGCGCGGTGTCCTGCTTGCGGAACACGGTCGATCCCGCGCCGATCTGCTCCACGCCGTCGATCTCCTGCACGAACGGCTCGGTGGTCTCGAGGTCGTCCATGTCCTCGGTCATCCAGTTGAGCGACACGGCGGTGAGCGCGAAGGCGTCGGCGCGCCCGGTCTGCACGGCCTCGAGGCCGGAGCTGGCGGTGTCGACCTCGATCTTGTCGGTGATGCCGAGCTCGTCGGCGTAGCCGTCCTCGATCGCACCCGACTGCACCGCGAGCGTGACGCCGTCGGCCGCGGCGACCGAGTCGAGGTCGGTGAGCCCCTCGGGGTTGCCCGCGGGCACGGCCAGCGCGGTGGTGTACATGATCTCGGGCTCGCTGAACGCCGCCTCGGCGCAGCGGTCGGGAAGGATCGACATCCCCGCGCTGATGACGTCCCAGCGACCGGCGTTGAGGCCCGGGATGAGGTTGTCCCACGCGACCTCCTCGACCTCGATGTCGTCGATGCCGAGGTTGCCGAAGATCTCCTTGTGCATCGCGATGGTGGCGCCGGTGGGCTCGCCGCTCTCGTCCACCCACGAGTAGGGGCGCTCGGACGCGACCGCGAGGGTGATGGTGCCCTCCTCCTGCGCGCGCTCGAGCGTGCTGGCATCGGGGTCCGTCGCGGTCGAGGAGCAGCCGGCGAGTGCCAGGGCCGCCACCGCCGCGGTCGACATTCCGATCGTGGTCAGGGTCCGCTTCGTCATCGATGCTCCTCTTCTGTCTGCTGCGGCGCGTCGCACCGGCGACCCTCGGGTGGGCCGTCGATCACCTTACGGAGTTTGCGTACACATGTACATTCGACGGCGCTGATTGTTGACAGATATACCGTATCGTTACCATGGGACGGCATGGTCCGGAGGGAGCCGAAGGGGGCGATTAGGATCGGCGCAGGCAGCGGAACGGAAGGACGGGGATGACCGGCAGGGCGCGAGGGGGCCAGAGCTCCGTCTTCCGCGTGGCGCGCACCTCGACGGCGCATCTCATCGCGGTGGAGCTGCGCAAGGCCATCCGCTCGGGTGCGCTGCCCGTCGGCGCGCAGATCGGCGAGGTGGAGATCGCCGAGCAGCTCGGCGTGAGCAGGGGACCGCTGCGCGAGGCGGCGCAGCGGCTCGTCGAGGAGGGCGTGCTCACCTCGGTGCCCGGACGCGGCCTGCGGGTGACGACGATCGGTCCCGAGGAGGTGGCCGATGTCTACGAGGCGCGGCTGGCGGTGGAGGGGCAGGCCATCCGGAGGATCGTGCGCGACGAGCGGATGTCGTCCGTCGATGCGATCGAGCGCGCGTACGAGGATCTCGTGCGACGCAGCGCCGGCGACGACGCGATCGACGCCGGCAACGCGGATCTCGAGTTCCACCAGACGCTGGTCGACGCGTCGGGCAGTCCGCGCCTGAGCCGCGCGATGTCGACGCTGGCGCTCGAGACGCGCATCGCCGCGTTCAGCGCGCCCGACGGGTACTCGGTGCGCCGGGAGGTGTCCGAGACGTATCGCTCGCTGATCGGCGCCCTCCGCGACGGCGATGCCGAGCGCGCCGTCGCGGCGCTGGACGAGCAGTTCCGCGAGGCCGTGGCTCGGCTGCGGGGAGAGGTCGAGGTGGAGACCTTCGAGCCCGCCGACGGCGACCTGCCCGACGCGCTCACGCCCATCGGCTCGGAGGAGCTCGGCACGGGGGAGTAGCGGTGGCTCACCCGCGGTCGCGGTCGAGCCAGGTGCGCAGCCGCTCGAGCGGCCACGTCGTGATGATGCGGTCGGCCGGCACACCCGCGCGCTCGGCCCGCTCGGCCCCGTAGTCCAGCAGCGACAGCTGCCCGGGGGCGTGGGCGTCGCTGTCGATCGAGAGGAGGCAGCCGAGCTCGTGGGCGAGCGCGAGGAGCTCGTCGGGCGGATCCTGCCGCTCGGGCCGCGAGTTGATCTCCACGGCCACGCCGTGCTCCGCGCAGGCCTCGAACACCGCTCGCGCATCGAACTCCGAGGGCGGGCGTGTGCCCCGCGACCCCTCGACGAGCCGCCCCGTGCAGTGGCCCAGGACGTCGGTGCGCGGGTTCCGGACGGCGGCGAGCATGCGCCTCGTCATGCTCGCCGCATCCATCCGCAGCTCGGAGTGGACGCTGGCGACCACGACATCGAGCCTGTCCAGCAGCGCGTCGTCCTGGTCCAGCCCGCCGTCGGCGAGGATGTCGACCTCGATCCCGCTGAGCAGGGTGAAGCCGTCGCCCGACTGCGTGGCCACGACCTCGAGCTGCCGCTCCAGGCGCTCGGCCGAGAGGCCGTTGGCGACGCGCAGGCGCGGGGAGTGATCGGTGAGCGCCAGGTACTCGTGGCCGAGGCGGCGTCCGGCGGCGACCATCGCGTCGATCGGTGTGAGGCCGTCTGACCAGTCGGAGTGGCAGTGCAGGTCGCCCCGCAGGGCCTCCCGCAGCGCGCTGCGCCCGGCCACGCCCGTGCGGGTGCGCAGCTCCGCGAGGTAGGACGGCACCTCGCCCGCGAGCGCCTCCTGGATCACGCGGAACGTCGTCTCCCCGATGCCGGGCCGCCGGCGCAGGGCCGCGGCATCGTTCAGCTCCTCGGCGGTGAGCCCCGCGATGACGTCGGCCGCGGTGCGGAAGGCCTTCGACTTGTAGCGCGACGACCGCTCGCGCTCCAACAGGAAGGCGATCTCGGTGAGCGCGTCGAGAGGATCCATGCGTGCCAGTCTGCCGGTGGGGCTGTGCGTGGGTGAAGCGGTTGTGTTGCTGTGGTCGCTCCATCTCCGCGGCCTCCGGCCGCTCCGTTCAGCAACCGATGGAGTGCACCCTTGGGCTGCCGAACGAAGTGAGCGGCAGGTCAGGCGGGGTCGGGTTTGCGTGTGGGCCCGCGCTGTCTCCGTGCACGGGCCGGCGTCCGGGCGGTCCGGTGTCGTGGGCGTGTGGGCCGGTAGGTGCGGTGGCGGTCGATCCAGGCGGGGGCGCTGACTTCGGGGACGCCGTTGCGCATGCGGATGCGCCAGCCGGACCGGTCGAGGTTGTGATGATGCCACCAGCAGAGCAGGACGCCGTTGTCGGTGTGGGTGGCGCCGCCGTGGGAGTGCTCGGTGACGTGGTGGATCTCGCACCACGCCGCCGGGATAGTGCAGCCGGGGATGACGCAGCCGCCGTCGCGGGCGGTGATCGCCCGGCGTTGGTGGGCGTTGAACACCCGTTCCGGGGTGCCGAGGCGGATGATTCGCCCGTCGGGGTTGAGGAACACCTTCTGCACCGCCCCCGTGCACGCAATCCGGTGCGCGACCGACGCCGGGACCGGGGTGTCTGTGCCTTCGAGGTGGGCGGTGCCGCCCTGGACGAGCGCGTCAGCGGTGATCGTGACCAGCAGCGTGGGGGCTGCGCCTCCGAGCTTCGGCGCGTCGGGGTCTTTCGCCGCGGTGTGGATGACGGCGGTGAGCACGTCGTGACGCTTCTGTGTGGCCGTGCGCGGGTCGTGGACGATCTCGTCCCCAGCCCAGGGGTCGTCGGGGCCGCGGGTTTCCGGATCGGCACCCAAGCCGTCTCCGAGCGACCCGGTGGGGGTGAAGCGGACGGCGGGGTTGAGGTGCGCGTCGAACATCCGCTGCAGCCCGGCGGCGGTCTCGGGCATCAGCTCACCCCGGATCGGGACGAGCCCGTTCCTGGGGGTGCCGAGGGTGAGGGACCTGTTCCGGCAGGCGCGTTCCGCGTCGGGTTCGACACCGTCCGGGTCCAACCATGCCGCCCAGGTGTCGGCCTGGATGCGCAACTGTGCGAACGTCACGGGCACCGGGGTCTCACCCTCCGGGAGATCCTCGGTGGGGCGGCCGGTGGCGTTGGCGACCAGCTGCTGCTCCGCCACCGCCACATGCTCGGCGCTGGCGGTGCCGTGCCGCTGCACCCGGTGGAGGTTGTCCGTGATCACCCGGGCCGCCTCCACCCCCAGCACCCCGTCGCGGAGGGCATCCGCCACCACGGGGAACGCCGCCGGCAGCGTCTCACCGAGCAGTGACAGGCGTGGGCGGGTGTGGGAGTCCAGCCGGATCCGGTGGTTCACCGTCAGCGGCGACGCACCCGTGGCCCGCTCCAGCAGCTCGACCGCGGAACGGCATCCGAACTTGGCGGAGAGACGGTCGTCGCCGGACCGGTCCGAGCGGGCATCGACCTCACCGGCCACCCGTACCCGGAGCGCATCCACCACACGACCCAGATCCTCCACCTCCCCGGCCAGGGCCACCAGATCCGCGTCGGAGGCGTGCTCCACACGGTCCCGCAGGCCCGCCAGCAGCGCCCGCGCGTCCGTCACCAGGGAGCGCGTGTCGCGGTCCCGGGACTCGAGCGGCGGAGTGGCTTCCATGACTCGAGACTAGAACAAACCTACGACACTCGCAGAAGTTATCCACAGGGGAAGAGGAGGGATTCAGCCGGGTGGGCGAGGGTTGCTGTGGTCGCTTCATCTCCGCGCCTGCGGCGCTCCGTTCAGCAACCGATGGGGCGGGAGCGACTGGACCGCCCGGGTTGCTGTGGTCGCTTCATCTCCGGCCGCTCCGCGGCGCTCCATTCAGCAACCGATCGGTTCCGCAACCGAAGCGGGCGCGTGTCACTGCGCGGGCTGGTCGCCCGTGCTGCCGCCCTCGAGCATCCAGACGATGCCGAACTGGTCCTTCACCTGGCCGAAGTAGCTGCCCCACGGCGCCGGCTCGAAGGGGAGCTCGACCGTGCCGCCGTCGCTCAGCGCCTCGAAGCAGCGCTCGAGCTCGGCCTCGTCGTCGCCGTAGAGGCAGACCTCGACGTTGCCGCTCGTGCGGGCCTCCGGGCCGTCGGCCGCCATGAGCGTGATGCCGTTCTCCAGCTCGAGCTGGCCGTGCATCACCCAGTCCGGGTCGCCCGGCATGTCCTCCATCGGCATGTCGCGGTAGCGGGTGATGTCGAGCGAGCCGCCGAACACCGCCTGGTAGAACGCGAGCGCGTCGGCCGCCCGCCCGTTGAAGCCCATGTACGGCGAAACCTTGAACGCCATGATCCGATCCCCTCGTCGCTGAGCGCCGGGCCGGAATGCCCGGTCACGTCTGGATCATGGCATCCGCCGCCGACATCCGATAGACCGTGCGGTGAACGCGCGGGGGTGGAAGGATCGGTCGCATGTCGCTCCTGCGCAACAACGTGCTCGTCTTCCAGCAGACGAGGAACTTCTCGAAGAACGACTTCGCGATCCTGGACGGTCAGGGACAGCAGGTCGCCCACGTCGAGACCGGCGGCAGCGCGATGGGCCGGATGCTCGTGGGCGCCCGCGAGCTCACCGTGTTCGACGGCCCCGGCACCCCGATCATCCAGGTGAAGGACACCATGACGCTCGGGCGCGACCGCATGGAGATCCTCGACGGTCAGGGGAATCCGCTCGCGAGCCTCGTCAAGCGGATCACGTTCTTCAAGACGCGCGTCTCGGTCGACCTGATGGGCGAGCCGATCGAGCTCGAGGGCAACCTGTGGGGCTTCGAGTTCCGGGTGGTGGGCGCGCACGGCGTCATGGCGACCGTGTCGCGGCAGTGGTCGGGCATGAGCAACGCCCTGCTCGGCAAGTCGACCTACGTGGTGCAGCTGGCCGACGGCCTGAGCGACGCGCAGCGCGCCGCCGTCATCGGATCGGTGATCGCGCTCGACCTCATCCGCGAGAAGCAGAGCCGCAACAGCTAGCTCAGTGGGTGCCGGCGGCTTCGAGCTCGGTACGCGCATGCCCGGACTGAAGAATGTCCGCGCCATGCCCCAAGATTGACCCGGGAGCAGGCCGGAACGGAGGGTGAGGCGATGGGAGCTCTGGCGCAGGCTCATGCGCTCACCAGACTCCTCGACGAGAACGAGGCGTGGCGTCTGCTGCGCGCCGACAACGCGCCGGTGATCGCGGCGATCCTGGACGCGCATCTGGGCGGAGAGGAGCGCCGCATCGAGAGCGAGGAGCTGTATGAGCGAATCGATGTCGACCTCGACGACCTGCGTGCGCACGGCTTCGACCTTCCTCTCACTGCGCGCGCATACTGCACCGATTGGCGGCAGGCCGGATACCTCGTGCGTCGCCCGGCCGAGTCGAGTCGCGGCGAGACGTTCGAGTTGTCTCCCGCGGCCCTCGCCGCGATCCGCCTTCTGAACCAGCTGGCACAACCGCGGCAGACGGCGACGGAATCCCGTCTGACAAGCATCGCCGACCAGCTGCACCGGCTCGCCGTCGACTCCGACCCGGATGCACGCACCCGGATCGCCCGGCTCGAGGAGCAGAGAGAGCGGATCGATGCCGAGATCGAGGCGATCAATCGGGGTGAGGCGCCGACGCTCGATCCGGAGCGAGCCATGGAGCGGGTGCGCGAGGTTCTGACGCTTGCGGAGGACATCCCGAGTGATTTCGCGCGTGTGCGGGCCGAGTTCGAGAGCCTCAATCGCGACCTGCGTACGCGTGTGCTCGAGTCGGATGAGGCACAGAAGGCGGTGCTGGACGAGATCTTCCGCGGTGTCGACCTGATCGACCAGTCGGACGCCGGGCGAAGCTTCTCGGGCTTCTCCGCGCTCGTCCTCGACCCCGAACGAGGGCAGGCATTGGAGGACGACATCCGGAGCGTTCTGGAGCGCGAGTTCGCGGGCGCCCTGACGCTCGCCGAGCGGCGATTCCTGCGCAGACTGCTCCGCACGCTCAAGGAGCGCAGCGCGGAGATTCACGACGTCGTGACCTCCTTCGCGCGGGGCCTGCGTCGGTACGTGCAATCCCACGAGTATCAGCGTGACCGTGTGCTCCGGCGCGAGCTGCGTGACGCTCTGGCCGCCGCCCAGCGGGCGAGTGCGCGCACCAAGCCCTACGCTGCGACCTCGCGGCGCCTCGAGCTGTCGGCGGTACCGGTGCGTAGCGCCGGAGCGCTCCGTCTTCTCGATCCGGCCGCGTACGACGCACCGGAGGATGTCGTTCTGCATGCGACGGACCCTGTGAGCATCGAGGACCTGCGGGCCCTCGCGCGCGAGACCGAGATCGATTTCGAGGAGCTGACACGCAACGTCAATGCGCTGCTCGACGAGCGTGGCGACGCGTCGATCGGTGAGGTGCTGGAGAGCTTTCCGGCGACCCAGGGCGTCGCGAGCGTCGTCGGCCTTCTCTCGCTCGCAGCTGCGCAGGGCGCATCGACGGGCGACACGGAGCACGTGCAGTGGGAGGGAGCCGACGGCGTGCCCCGGGCTGCGCGGATTCCTCGTTACCGTTTCACCGGGAGGGTGCTGTGAGCATGCAGACGACCGAGGAGATCGAGACCGCGGCCGACGAAGGGCGCTGGCCGGGGGACACCGGCACGCTCGCGCTCGATGCGCGGCGGGCGTTCCTCAGGCTGGTGAAGGGTCCGTACCTTTCGGCCGCGCGCGAGCCCGGTCCATGGGCGGCGCTACTCGCAGACGAGAGGACCGTCCGCTCGCGGCTGCACGATCTCTTCCTCGATCTCGTGATCGACCGCGATGCCGGCTTCGCCTTCGTCCGCAACGCGCAGACCGGCGAGGTCGAGGCACCCGTCGCCGTGCGCAGTGAGCAGCTGACATTCCTCGACACGGCGATGCTGCTCGTCCTCCGGCAGATGCTGCTCTCGGGTGAGGGAGAATCCCGCGTGATCGTCGGGCGGGAGGAGGTCTTCGAGCAGCTTGGGCCTCTGCGCACGGTCGATCGCGACGAGACCGACTTCGGCAAGAGGCTGAACTCCTCATGGGGAAAGATGAAGAACCGGTTGCGCGTCGTGCACACGGTCTCGGAGGACCGCGTGGAGATCTCGCCAGTGCTGCGCATGCTCGTCGATGCCGAGCAGGTTGCGGCGATCCGCGCCGAGTACGAGCGGGTCGCGCGAGGGGGGTCCGCCCCGGTGACGTCGGGGATCGACACCGGGGCGGAGGATGACGATGCTGCTTGATTTTCCCGCCGCCCAGGCGTCGGACGAGCTTCGGATCGGGCAGTGGCGACTCGCCCGCATCGAGGTCGTGAACTGGGGCACGTTCGACGGTGCGCACCGGATCGAGGTCTCCCGAAAGGGCCACCTGATCACGGGAGCCTCCGGATCCGGCAAGTCGTCGCTTCTCGATGCGATCGCCGCGGTGCTCACGCCCGAGAAATGGCTCCGATTCAACGCCGCCGCGCAGGACGCCTCCTCTCGGGGCAACGATCGTGGGCTCGTCAGCTACGTGCGCGGTGCGTGGAGCAAAGAGGCGGACGAGCATGAGGATCGCGCGGTCGCCAGCTACCTCCGCTCGCGGGCCACGTGGAGCGGCGTGCTTCTGCACTACGAGAACCTGCGTGACGCGCCGGTGACGCTGGTGCGGCTGTTCCACCTGCCCGGCACGAGCACGAGCCGCGCCGATCTCAAGGACGCGCTCGTGATGCTGCGCACGGATATCTCGCTCACGGACCTCGCGGGGTTCGTGGCGAAGGGCATCGAGGCGAGGCGGCTCAAGGCAGCATTCCCGGAGGGCCTCGTCTCGACGAGCAGCCACGGAGGCTTCTACGCGCGCGTGCGACGCGTTTTCGGGATCGGCGGGGACAACGCCCTGCACCTGCTGCACAAGACGCAGTCCGCGAAGAACCTGGGCGATCTCGACCACCTGTTCCGCACATTCATGCTCGATCGCCCTGAGACGTTCGACCAGGCGCGCAACGCGACCGAGCAGTTCCGGGAGCTGAACACCGCGCACGAGCACGTCGTTGAGCTGCGCCGGCAGGTCGAGCATCTCGATCACCTCGCCGAGGTCGTCGCGGACTATGACCGCGCGGCACGCGAGGTCGGCGAGGCCCAGCGACTGCTCGCCGCGCAGGAGGTTTTCCAGGATCGGTTCCACCTGCAGATTTCCGAGGGGGATCGGGCCGATCAGATCGTGACGCTCGCCCGCGAAACCGAGGCGAGGGACCGAGCGCGTGCCGCCCAGCGGGAGGCGGAGGACGCGCTGCAGGCCGCACGCTTGCGCGAGGCGAACCTGGGCGGGGCGGACGCCGCGTTGCTGCGGAGCCGGATCGAGGACGCCCGGCGCTGGGCGGACCGCATCCGGAAGAACGTCGAGAACTTCGCCGCCGAGCTGTCGGGCGCCGGGATCGAGAGCGTTCCCGGCAGCGCCGCCGATTTCGCCGAGCTGCAGGAGTCGGCGCGTGAGGCGCTCGGCCAGAGGCGAGAGGGCGGCGACGACCACGCAGCGTACGCACGTCACGCCGCGGCCAAGCGCGAGATGACGCGAATCGACGAGGAGCTGACGGCGCTGAAGAACCGCCGAAGCAACATCGAACCGCGCCTGCTCGGCGTACGGGAGCGGCTGTGCGCCGAACTGGGCGTGAGCGAGAAGGCGCTGCCGTTCGGCGGGGAGCTCATCGACGTCCTGCCCGAGTATGCGGAGTGGACGGGTGCTCTCGAGCGCGTGCTGCGTCCGATCGCATCCGCGCTTCTCGTGCGCGACGTCGATCTGCCGCGCGTGCGCCGGTACATCGACGGTTGGCACCTCGGCACGCGGCTCGTCATCGAAGCCGTCCCGGCCGAGGCGGAGGCGCCCCGCCCGGCGGCCGCGCCGCAATCGCTGCTGTACCGCATCCGCGTCACCGACGGCCCCTTCGCGTCCTGGCTGCAGCGCCGACTCTCGGATGCCTACGACATCTCGTGCGTCGACAGTCCCGACGACCTCGATGCAGTCGAGCGCGGCGTCACGATCGCCGGGCAGGTCAAGCTCGCTGCCCGGCGCTACGAGAAGAACGACCGGCATGAAATCGGGGATCGTCGGCACTGGATCCTCGGATCCGACAACCAGGCGAAGATCGACCATCTCTTGGAGCGCCGCCGCGAGATGGAGCGTGAGGAGGGCCTCGCGCTCGCTGTGCTTGAGGAGAGACGCGCGGCCGCCGAGGCCGATGCCGCTCGGCGCGGGGTGCTGCGTCGCCTCCTGACCCAGGACTGGTCCGAGTTCGACGTCGCCGCGGCCCACGCGGCGCTCGAGGCCCGCGAAGGCGAGCTCACCCTTCTGACGGAGCGCAGCAGAGAACTGGAGGAGGCCTCGCGGGAGGTCGCGTCCGCCGAGGCTCTCAAGAAGGAGCGCGACGACGAGGCGGAGACCGCGAGCAGAGCGGCGGCGATCGCCGAGAATGCGCTGCAGCAGACAGACGAGCTCATCGAGCGCCTGACCGATCGGCTCGCCGGGCGCACCCTCGACGACACGGACGCGACCGACCTCGAGGCGCGCTATCGCGCCGTCCAGCGCCGCATCGACGGCACGAACATCGCGCAGGTCGGGGCGGCGGTTGTCAAGCACCTCCACGCGGTCGTTGACGAAAGCGCGAGGAGCCGGTCCCGCGCGGAGGCGGAGTTCGTCCGCCTCGCCGCGGAGTTCCGCACGAGGTGGGAGGCTGCCGCGGCCGACCTCGCGCCCCATATCGACGACCGCGGGGGCTTCCTGGCGTTGCGGGAGGCGATCCGCTCTCGCGGCCTGCCCGATCACGAAGAGAACTTCCGGCGGCTGCTCCGCGAGAAGTCACGCGACCTCATCGGTCATCTGCTCAAGGAGATCCGCGATGCGCCGAAGGAGATCGAGGAGCGGATCGATCCGGTCAACGCCTCGCTCGGCCGCTCCTTGTTCGATGTCGACCGTTTCTTGAGGATCCGGGTGAAGGTGAAGAGGCCCCCGGAGGCGATCGAGTTCATCGGGCAGCTCAAGAGCATCGTCGACGGCTCCTTCGACCAGGACGACGCCAGGGCAGAGGAGCGGTTCACCGTGCTGAAGAGCGTGATGGACCGACTCGAATCAGCCGACAACGGTGACCGTATCGATGCCCTGTGGCGGCAGCGCTGCCTCGACACCCGCGAGCACGTGACCTTTCAGGCTCAGGAGGTCGACCGGGCGGGGCGTGTGCTGAACGTCCACGACTCGAGTGCCGGGCTGTCCGGCGGGCAGAGGCAAAAGCTCGTGATCTTCTGCCTCGCGGCCGCCTTGCGGTACCAGCTCACGGACGACGACCAGGACGTGCCCACCTACGGCACGATCGTGCTCGATGAGGCGTTCGACAAGGCGGACAGCCAGTACACGCGCATGGCTATGGATGTCTTCCGCGAGTTCGGGTTCCACATGATCCTCGCCACGCCGCAGAAGCTGCTGCAGACGATCGAGCGGTACATCGGCGCCGTCACCAGCGTCTCGAATCCCACGCGCCGGCAGTCGCTTCTGGCGAACGTCCCCTTCGAGGAGGCGGCCACCGGCGTGATCGGAGGAGCGGACTGATGCCGGCGCCCGTCACCGTCGACGAGGCGCGCGCCCGGGCGGCCAAGCTCGTCGAACGGGATCGGCGGGGCTGGGCGGCCGCAGGCGATGGCGCCGGCGCTGCCTGCGAGATCCCGCTGCGTCCGCCGAATGAGCGGGCCGCGTTGGCCGACCCCCGTGCCGCGGCAGAGTGGGCGGCAGCCTGGCGTGCCGTCGGCGGCGACGGGGTCGTCGTGCGATGGAGCTCGCGGAGCTGGCCGAGCATGGGGCGGCAGGAGATCCCGGAGAGGGTGATCCTGACCGGGGCTGACGCGATCGCGCGCTTCGCCGGCCGCGATGTGGCAGGCGACTGGGCGCGGCTGCGGGACCGCGCGCAGGCGCTTCGGGAGCGTCTCGGAACCCCTGGCGGGCGCGGCGGCGAGCTCGGCCGCGCGCGGGACGGCGCGGAACCCGAGTCCGCGTTGGTCGATGCGATCCGACGCCACGGCACCGCCATCGATCGCCTCGATGATCCCGACTTCGCCCTCCTGCTGCACGTGCTCTGCTGGTTGCGTGAGAACCCGTCCTCGGGATACCGGCTGCGACAGGTGCCGATCCCGGGTATGCACACCAAGTGGCTCGGGGCCCGGCGGGCTCTCGTCGAGGGGCTTCATGCGGCGGTCACGGGCAGCGTTTCCCTTGGGCTCGTGGGCGCCCCCGAGACGGTTCGTGTGCGCTTCCTCGACCCGTCATCGCGCCCGGGCGGGCTGACGGATGTGACCGCGCCGATCCAGGAACTCGCGAACATGACGATCGCGCCGGACACGGTGCTCGTCTTCGAGAACCTCGAGTCGGTGCTCGCCCTGCCGGACTGGCCCGGAGCGGTCGCGATCCATGGGGCAGGCTACGCCGTCCCGGTCCATGCGATCCCGTGGGCGCGGCGCGGGCGAGTCGTGTACTGGGGAGACCTCGATGCCGACGGCTTCGCGATCCTGCACCGCCTGCGCGCCCACGGAGTCGAGGCCCGCAGCGTCCTGATGGATGAGGAGACTCTGCTCGCCTACCGGGACCTGTGGGTGCCGGACCCCGGGGGTGTCGCCCGTCGTGCGCTGCCGACCCTGACCCCGGCAGAGCAGCGAACCCTCGATCGGATCGCGGACGAAGGCGGTGTGCGCCTGGAACAGGAGCGCATTCCATGGCCGGCCGCGCTCGACGCGCTCCGCGCGGCGGCCATTCGTTCCTGACCGCCCCCGCGCCCGTGCCACCCTCGACGTCGCCACGGGCTGAGTTTGTTCGCGAGCTCAGTCGGTGCCGGAGTCGAAGGCCGCGGCCTCACCGACCTCGTCCATCGCGGAGGCGGCCTGCTCGCCCGCCGGGCTGAGAGGCACGGCCGACTCCACGATCGCGCCGGCCTCGCCGCGCTCGAGCGCGCCGATCAGCTCGCCCGTGGCGCCGCCGATGATGCCGCGGGCCACGTAGCCCTCCAGCCGCGCGCGCGAGTCGGCGATGTCGAGGTTGCGCATGGTGAGCTGGCCGATGCGGTCGGTCGGCCCGAAGGCGGCGTCGCCCACGCGCTCCATCGACAGCTTCTCGCCCGCGTACGACAGGGCCGGGCCGCTCGTGTCGAGGATCGTGTAGTCCTCGCCGCGGCGCAGGCGGATCGTCACGGTGCCCGAGATGGTGGATCCGACCCACTTCTGGATCGACTCGCGCAGCATGAGCGACTGCGGCTCGAGCCAGCGGCCCTCGTACATGAGGCGGCCGAGGCGGCGGCCCTGCTCGTGGTACGTGGCGAGGGTGTCCTCGTTCACGATCGCGTTCACGAGGCGCTCGTAGGCGATGAACAGCAGCGCCATGCCGGGCGCCTCGTAGATGCCGCGCGACTTGGCCTCGATGATCCGGTTCTCGATCTGGTCGCTCATGCCCAGGCCGTGGCGGCCGCCGATCGCGTTGGCCTCCTGCACGAGCGCGACGGCGTCGGGGAACTCGCGGCCGTTGATGGCGACGGGGCGGCCGGCCTCGAAGGTCACGGTGACGTCCTCGGTCGCGATCTCGACCGAGGGGTCCCAGAACCGCACGCCCATGATGGGCTCGACGGTCTCGAGCGAGACGTCGAGGTCCTCGAGGGTCTTGGCCTCGTGCGTGGCGCCCCAGATGTTCGCGTCGGTCGAGTACGCCTTCTCCGCCGAGTCGCGGTACGGGTAGCCGTGCGCGACGAGCCACTCGCTCATCTCGGTGCGGCCGCCCAGCTGCGTCACGAAGTCGGCGTCGAGCCACGGCTTGTAGATGCGCAGGCGGGGGTTGGCCAGCAGCCCGTAGCGGTAGAACCGCTCGATGTCGTTGCCCTTGTAGGTGGAGCCGTCGCCCCAGATGTCGACGCCGTCCTCCTTCATGGCGCGCACGAGGAGCGTGCCGGTCACGGCCCGGCCGATCGGGGTGGTGTTGAAGTACGTGCGCCCGGCGGAGCGGATGTGGAACGCGCCGCACGCGAGCGCCGACAGGCCTTCCTCGACGAGCAGCGGCTTGCAGTCGATGAGCCGCGACTTCTCCGCGCCGTACTGCAGCGCGCGCTCCGGGATCGACGCGATGTCGTCCTCGTCGTACTGGCCGAGGTCGCCCGTGTACGTGTAGGGGACCGCGCCGGCGTCCTTCATCCAGGCGACGGCGCAGGAGGTGTCGAGACCTCCCGAGAAGGCGATGCCGACGCGCTCGCCGACGGGCAGGGACTGAAGGACGTTCGACATGGCCTCAATCCTAGGCGGCGCGCGACGGTGCGCCCCGTCTCGGGAGGCGCCGCCGCAGGCCGGCCCCGCCGCGGGGCGGTCGCGGCCGACCGCGGTCACGGCACGGGGCTCTCCTCGAGGCGCTGCTCGAACTCCTCCACGTCGCCCTCGCTGAGCAGCTGGCGGCCGAGGAAGTACAGCTGCAGCCCCTCCAGCGGCGCGCCGCTGCGGGCCTGGTCGGCCTCGGCGCGCTGGCGGAACACGCCGGTGTCATCGTGCGTGAGGTCGGTGAGTGTGGCGTACATGAGGTTCGGATCGGGGGCGCCGCCCGATCCGTACGGATCGTCGTCCGAGATCTCCGTGTAGTACTCCCACACGGTCTGCGTCTCCGGATCGGCGGATCCGTACAGCTTCTCGAGGGTCTCCTCGCTGATCCCCTGCGACTCGTTCAGCGGATACAGCGTCCAGTAGTTGCCCGCGTCGAGCAGCACCTCGTCGATGGCGGCCATGACGGCGCGCTTCTGCGACAGCGAGCGGATCGGCTGCTCGGTGGCCCAGACGGGTGCGCTGTACTCCACGAGCATCGACTCGCCGCCGTAGCCGTTGCGCTCGGGGCGGGTGCTCTCGTCCGAGATGCGCACCCAGGTGAACCCGAACTGCGCCGACAGCTCCTCGCGCACGAGCCGCGACAGCTCCGCGAAGCGCGCGCTCACCTGCTCGAGCGAGTCGGCCTCCCGCACGAGATCCGGATCGACGTCCCGGATGCCGGGGTACGCGCGCTCGCCCTGCTCCTCGACCGTGGTGCCGTCGTAGGCGCCGGCCGCCGACGAGCGCAGCGCGCTGGCCGCGCCGATCGTGCCGACGTTGAGGATGACGGTCGTCGCGAGGGCGATCGCGGCGATCGTGCGGGCGCTCGGAACGAAGAGCGCCGCCACCACCACGGCGACGACGACCAGCTGGAGGGCGAGCATGGTCGTGCCGTAGATCGCGTCGGTCGCGCCTTGCGCGAGCATCACGAGCAGCGCGAGCGCGAAGAGCGCGGCCGCCCCGAGCGCCGCCCAGCCCATCCAGTGCCGACGCACGCGCTCGCGCGGCGTCGCCTGCGGCGGCAGCGGCGCGCCGAGCGGCGCCAGCTCGGGAGCGAACGGCGAGGAGGGGAACCGGCGCGGGCGCTCGTAGCCGCCCGGCGGCGGCGTGGGCGGGGCGCCGTCGTGGTTCGAGACGAAGCGCGCGCGGTTCACCATGGCTTGTCCGTTCCGCCGCCCGACCCCTCGCCGCCGTCGCCGCCCTGCTCGCGCTCCTCGGCGCCGTCCTCGAGCTTCTGCTCGATCTCGTCGAGCTTGTCCTGCTGCTCCTGCTGCTCCTGCTCGCCCGGCTGATCCTGCTCGTCGCCCTCGGATCCGTCGTCCGGCTCCTGCTGCTCCTGCTGCTTCCGCTGCAGACGATCCTGCTGGTCGTCCTGCGTCTGGGAGTTGTCGCGCTCCGGATCGGGCGACTGCTCGTTCGCCTCGGGGGTGCGGCACTCCTCGGGCAGCGATGCATTGAGCGCGAGTGCCTCGGCGTAGAACTCCTGGGCCTCGGCCGGGTCGTCGGCCGCGTCGCCCTGGCGCTCGATCACGAGCGCCAGGTTGAGCTGCACCGCGCACACCTCCAGGCCGTGCGCGAGCGGCAGCGCCCGCTCGAACTGCGCCCGTGCCTCGGGCAGCCGCTCCATGCCGGCGAGCCCGACGCCCTGGTTGTACGGCGCTTTGTACGGCTCGAACCAGTTGAGCGGCTCCTGGCCCTGGGCGGCCGCGACGGTGCGTGCCGGGTCGCCCTGCACGTGGGCGGTGACGGACTGGTGCGCGAAGGCGTACATGCTGAGGATCTTCACCACCACGACGAGGCCGACGAGGGCGAACGGCGCGACGCCGAGGAGCAGCCAGAGGCGCAGGCGCGAGCGCGTCATCGGGTTCCTCCCTTCGCGGGGGCGGCCAGCCGCAGCGTGCGGCCGACCCGGGCGGACGCGATGAGCACCTCGGTGAGGAGGAGCCCCGCGACCACGAGACCCAGGATCCACGACAGCTCGGTGCGCGCGCCGGGGGTCTCCTGATCCGCCACCGTCGTCGTCTCGGCGGGCGCCTCGGGCAGCTGCGGCTCCTCACCCGGCAGCCGGTGCTGATACGGCACGCCCAGCTGCTCGGCGATCGTGCCGAGCGCGGCCTCGTCGATGCGCGAGAGCGCCGGCTCGCCGGTGGCGGGGTCCTCGAGGTACTCGCCCGTCGGCCCCTCGACGCCCGGCTCGACGCGCGGGATCCGCCCGCCCTCCTCGGTGCCGTAGCCGAGCACGGCCCCGCCGTCGACGAGCTCGGCGCTCGCCGCGAACGACTCCGGTTCGCCGGTCGCCGTCTGCTCCCCGTCGCCCAGGTAGAACACCATGCGGGCGCGCTCGGCCTGCGACTCCTGCGCGTTGCGCAGGGTCTGCTCGAGCACGTCGGCGGCGATGCCGATCGAGCTGCCGGAGGCCCGGTCGACCGGCGGCGGCGCCATCACCTCGAGGGAGGCCATGAGCGCGCTCGTGTCGGTCGTGAGCGGCAGCCGCAGCTGCGCGCTGTCGTCGAAGGCGATCAGGGCGAACCGCGCGCCCGGGTACTCCTCGACGATGGCGCGCACGTCCTCGGTGACGCCGTCCATCCGCCGCTCGCCGCTCCAGTCCTCCGCGAGCATGCTCGCGGTGTTGTCGAGCGCGATGACGATGTCGACGTCGGTGGCGACCGAGCGCGCCGCGCCGTCCGGGATGCCGGGGCGGAACGCGAGCGCCGTGCACGCGAGCACGAGCGCGACGCGCAGGATCCACGTCGCACGGTCGGCGCCGGTGCGCGCGCTCGCGAGCGCCCACACGGCCGCCGCGAGCACGGGAAGGCACAGCGCCAGCAGCAGCAGGGGATGCAGGACGGGCAGGAAGGTCACAGCTTCACCCTCCACGCGACGAGGATCAGCACGAGGACGAGCATGAGCGTCACGACGATCCAGAGCGTGGGCTCATCGGTCCACACCACCTCGATCTCGCCCCGCAGCGCCGTGGCCTCCTCCTGCTGCACCTGGTCGACGATCTCGGCGACGGTCGTGGTGCCGCGCAGGCCGTACGCCTCGCCGCCCGTCGACCGCGCCGCCGAGATGAGCTGCTGCGAGACCTCGTCCTCGTCCTGGATGGGGTTGAGCGAGAACACCCGCACGCCCACCGAGGCGGAGTAGGCCGCCGCCTCCTCGAGGGTCAGCACGCTCGCGCCGGCGACCTCGTTGTCGGTGGCGAGGATGATGGAGCGCGAGCGGTCCTCGTCGGAGTGGTCGAACCGCATCGCGCACGCGGCCAGGCCGTCGCCGATGAGCGAGGCGCCCGGGCCGTCGAGCGTGCCCAGCCAGTGCTCGGGCGTGACGTCGCCGTACTCGAAGCTCTCGCGCATCGACTCGAGGTGCTCGCGCACGAACGCGTAGTCGTCGGTGAGCGGGAAGACCTGCACGGGCGAGGCGTTGAAGATCGTCAGGCCGATGCGCTCGCCCTCGAAGCCGTCGACGAGCTCGAGGAAGACGTCGAGCACCTCCTTGTCGACCTCCGTCATCGATCCGGAGACGTCGAGGCACAGCATGATGTCGCGGCTCGTGTTCTCGGGCACGATCGTCTGCGCCGCCATGGGACGCGCCACGACCACGCCGCCGGCGACCGCCGCCGTGCCCGCGAGTAGCGCGATGGCGGCCAGGCCCAGGGCGCGGCGCCGCGTGGCCCGCCGCACGGCGGGAAGCTCGCGCAGCCGCTCGGCGCGCGCCACGAGCCGGCCGTCGCCGCCCCGCGCGGTCCGCCCACGCCGCAGTCCCCACGCCAGGCCCGCGCCGATGGCCACCACGGCCGCCACGGCGATGGCGATGAGGGGCCAGATGCTCGTCAGTGCCATGCGTTCACCACCTCGCGGGCCGCCGAGGCGCCGGCATGCGGATCGATGACGGGACCGCGGGCGAACAGGCTCGGGTAGTAGTGGCGCTTGACCGCGTCGACGAGCGCGGGGTGCACGCCGTGCGCCTCGAGCTCGTCGAGCGACATGACCGGCGCGGCGATGCCGGTGTACTCGTTCACGAACGCGCGGGTCAGACCGCTCAGCTCGTGGTTGGCCCGGCGGGGGGTGAGCGCGCCGTCGGCGTATGCGCGCTCGACCTCGTCGATCCGGCGCAGGTAGTCGCCGCGCAGGGCGTCGAGTGCCTGCGCGGTGGGGCGGCCGTCGTCGGCCGGCGGCGCCTTCACGGGCCGGTCGCGCGTGAGGAACAGGATGAGCCACACGGTCAGCACGATGACGACGAGGATCGCGGCGGCCAGCAGCAGCCAGCCGCCGCCGTACTGCGCGGGCGGGTAGAGCTCGTCGGCGGGCGCGGCCAGCCGCGCCGCCGCCTCAGCGCGCGCCGACATGGGCGGCCCTCCTGTGCAGCAGCGCGATGAGCCGCGGCACGACGTCGTCGTGCGTCGACACATCGGCGTGGCTGATCTCGAGCGCGTTCAGCGTCTCGGCGCGGCGGGCGTCCTCGGCCTCGCGCTCGGCCGCGAGCTCGCGCCGCACCTCCTCGTCGCCGTGCAGGAACTCCGGCACCCGCCAGCCGCTGTCGACGTCGCGCCGGGTGTCGCGCGAGGCCCGCTCGAGCACCGGATCGGCGTCGCGCACCGTGATCCACAGCACGTCGTGCTGCACGCGCAGGCGCCGCAGCGCCGCCTCGTGGTCGTCGGTGAGCGGCGCCTCGTCCGTGACCACGACGACGATCATGCGGCGCTGCACGGTGCGGGCGATCGTGCGCAGCAGCGCCGCGCGGTCGCTCGGGGCCGAGGCCGGGGTGCACGCCGCGTCGATCGTGCGCAGCGCGTGCTCGAGCGCGCCCTCGGAGCGGCGCGGCGGCGTGCGGCGCACGTCGGCGGCGTCGCCGTAGAGCACGCTGACGTCGTCGCCGTGGCGCACGCTCAGCAGCCCCAGCGCGCCGACGGTCATGATCGCCAGCTCCTTCTTCGAGGTCTCGTCCGGCGCCACCGCCGCCATCCGCCGTCCCGTGTCGACGGCGAACAGGATCGTGTGCATGCGCGTGGCGCGCGAGCGCTTCACGAGCAGCGTCGACAGCCGCGCCGTGGCACGCCAGTCGATGTCGCGGATGTCGTCGCCGTGCTCGTAGCGACGCAGGTCCTCGAAGTCCAGACTGCGCCCGTGCAGCAGCGAGGCGTACGCGCCGTCGAGCGCGTGCACCGACTTGCGCCGCGAGTGGATGAAGAGCCGGCCCTTCACCCGGGTGAGCAGGGTGGCCATGGGCTTACGGGGTCGGCACCGACTGGAAGATCGCGTCGATGAGGTCCTCGCTGCGGATGCCGTCGGCCTCGCCCTCGAAGGTGAGCAGCACGCGGTGGCGCAGCACGAGGTGGCGCAGCGCGCGCACGTCCTCCGGCAGCACGTGCGTGCGGCCGTTGATGAGCGCGAGCGCGCGCGAGCACTGCAGGAAGGCGATGCTCGCGCGCGGGCTCGCGCCGTACTTGATGTAGCGCGCCCGCTCCTCGCCGATGTACGGGGCGGGGTTCCGCGTGACGTAGCCGAGGCCCACGATGTAGTTGCGGATCGCGTCGGAGACGTGGATGCGGCGCGCGACATCCTGCATGAGCAGCACGTCCTCGAGCGTGGCGGTGCTGTCGAGGTGACGATCCGGATCGAGCACACCCGTGTCGATGCGGCGCAGCACCTCGAACTCCTCGGCGGGGCTCGGGTAGTCGACGATCTCCTTCATGAGGAAGCGGTCCAGCTGCGCCTCGGGCAGCTCGTAGGTGCCCTCCTGCTCGATGGGGTTCTGCGTCGCGATGACGAGGAACGGCTTGGGCAGGTGGTGCACCTCGCCGCCGATCGTCGTCTGGCGCTCCTGCATCGCCTCGAGCATGGCGCTCTGGGTCTTGGCGCTCGAGCGGTTGATCTCGTCCAGCAGCACGAAGTTGGCGTGCACCGGGCCCAGCACCGTGCGGAACGTGCCGGTCGACGCGTCGTACACCTGGTTGCCGGTGATGTCGCTCGGCAGCAGGTCGGGCGTGCACTGGATGCGCTTGAACTCCGCGGCGACGGTGTCGGCGAGCGTGCTGGCCGCCGTCGTCTTGGCCAGGCCCGGCACCGACTCGAGCAGGATGTGGCCGTTGGCGATGAGCGCGACGAGCAGGCTCGTGCGCAGCCGCTCCTGACCGACCATGCGCAGCGAGTACGACGCGGCGATGTGGTCGAGGACCTCGCGGGCGCGGGCCAGTTCCTGCTCGGTCGGTGCGGCGCTCGTCGCGGGCATCGGCTCCCCTTACCTGTGTGCGGGACGCAAGTCGCGTGGTGCCGCGTCGAGGCGGCCCTCGGTCAGCCTACGTGCGCCGCGGCGACCCGGGCGTGGGGGAGTTCTGCCCGGTCAGCCGTCGACGGCCGCGCGGTCCGGGTCGCGCCGGCGCCTCAGCGCTCGAGCAGCGGGTCGCGCCGGCGCCCGAGCGCGACGACCGCCCACGCCACGAGGGCGAACGCCGCCGCGATCCCGACGATGTACAGCGCGACCCCGCCGTACCCGCCCTGCACGTGCGGGTTGAGGAACGGGTACGGGTACCACCACGGCTCGCCCGTGCCCGGGTTGGTGATGAGGCCCGCGCGGACGAGGGTGTAGACGGCCCACGCGATCGGGTACATCACGATGATCCCGACCGTGCCCCACGGCAGGCCGCGCCGGCGCGGGGCGAACAGCGCGTCGAGCAGCAGGAGCAGCGGCCCCACCACGTGAAGCACCTCGTTCGACCACGGCACGGTCTGGCCCTGGGGCAACTCGATGCCGCGCAGCAGGAGGTTGTAGACGAGGCCGGTGATGATCATGAACGTCGTGACGGCGGCCAGCGCGACCGCCAGCCAGGCCGGATCGCGCTCCTCGCGCGACGTCCAGCCGCGCACGGCGGCGACGACGAGCACGACGGCCGCGAGCACGTTCGATTCGATCGTGAAGAAGCTGAGGAAGTTCGCCGTCACCGTGGGCAGGTGGAAGTCGTTCGCCACGGCGTTCTGCAGCGTGCGGTCGAGCTGGGCGATCACCGCCGCCGCGATGAGGGCCGCGGCGGCGAGCCGCAGGATGCCCCACACGGCGGTCCGGACCCGGGTGCGCGCCGCCGGCGCGTGCGTCGTCATGCGAGTCACAGTAGCGGTGTGCGGGGCGAAGCCGGACCCGGGGGTGTCGGCGGCCGCACGTAAGCTCGATCCGTGATCACGGGTGAACTCAAGAGCAGGATCGATCGGGTCTGGGACGCGTTCTGGTCGGGCGGCATCTCGAACCCGCTTGAGGTGATCGAGCAGATCACGTATCTGCTGTTTCTCCGCCGCCTCGATGACCAGCAGACCGATGCCGAGCGCGAGCTGCGCCTGACCGGCTCGACGTCGCGCCCGATGCCGTTCGGTGAGGGACAGGACCACCTGCGCTGGTCCCGACTGCGTGCCAACGGCGACAGCGCAGCGGTGTACGAAGTCATGTCGGAGGAGGTGTTTCCGTTCCTGCGCGGTCTCGGATCGGAGATCGCGGGGGTGGAGACCACCTACGGCGCTCACATGCGCGACGCGCGCTTCACGATCCCGAGCGCGGCGTTGCTCGGCAAGGTCATGGACCAGCTCGACGAGATCCCGATGAAGGATCGCGACACGAACGGCGACCTCTACGAATACCTGCTGTCGAAGATCGCCTCGGCCGGCGTCAACGGGCAATTCCGCACCCCGCGGCACATCATCCAGTTGATGGTCGACATGATGGCCCCGAAGCCCGGCATGGAGATCGTCGATCCCGCCTGCGGCACCGCCGGTTTCCTGATGGCCGCCGCGGAGTACATCCGCGCGGAGCACCCCGATGTGCTCGTCGACCAGGTGCAGTCGAAGCACTTCCACCACTCGGCGTTCCACGGCTTCGACTTCGACTCCACGATGCTGCGGATCGGCTCGATGAACATGCTGATGCACGGCGTGAACGCACCCGACATCCGCTACCGCGACTCGCTCGCGGAGGGATCGGCGGATGACGCGGAGTCGTACGACATGGTGCTCGCCAACCCCCCGTTCGCCGGTTCTCTGGACTACGAGGCGACGAGCAAGGAGCTGCAGCGCGTCGTCAAAACCAAAAAGACCGAGCTGCTGTTCCTCGCGCTCTTCCTGCGCCTGCTGAAGACGGGCGGTCGCGCAGCGGTGATCGTGCCCGACGGCGTGCTGTTCGGATCGAGCAGGGCCCACAAGGACATGCGCCGCATGCTCGTCGACGAGCACAAGCTCGACGCCGTCGTGAAGCTGCCGTCGGGCGTCTTCAGGCCGTACGCCGGGGTGTCGACGGCGATCCTGTTCTTCACGAAGACGGGGGCCGGCGGCACCGACGACGTCTGGTTCTACGACGTGCGCAGCGACGGCTTCTCGCTTGACGACAAGCGCACGAAGCTCGAGACGTCGGATCTGCCCGACGTGCTCACCCGCTGGCGGAACCGTGCGGGGGAGAAGGAGCGCGCCCGCACGGAGCAGTCGTTCCTCGTGCCCGCCGACGAGATCCGCGGGCAGGGTTACGACCTGTCCATCAACCGCTACAAGGAGGTCGAGTACGAGGAGGTCGAGCACCGCCCGGTGGCCGGCATCCTCGCCGACGTCGAGCGCCTCAATGCGGAGATCGCGGACGGCGTGAAGGAACTGCGAGGACTGCTGGCGTGACGTGGCAGCGCGTTCGGCTTCTGGAGGTCGCACCCCTCGTGAAGGACCGCGTGACCCCTTGGGTTGGGGTACGTAGATATATCGCGACTGGCGATGCCGATGATGAGGGGAATCTCGGCGGTGTCGCCATCACATACGAAGAGCGACCGTCACGCGCGGACTTGGTGGGTGCCCCCGGCGACATCGCGTTTGCGCGTATGGCTGCGACCGCAAAAGTCTTCGTGATGGATGAGCGTGCGTCGAGGGCCGTGTTCTCAACCGGATTCGCCATTCTTCGTCCGCGGCCTGAGCGCGCCAATGTGCACTTCCTGAAGCACTGGTTGCGCTCGTCGGAAACTCAATTGACGATGGACAGCTTGAGTGCGGGCGCGACACAACGGGCATTAACTAATGCAGGGCTCGGCGCGCTGGAGATGCCGCTCCCGCCCGTTTCTGAACAACAGCGGATCGCGGCGATCCTTGACGCGGCCGATGCGATCCGCGCGAAGCGCCGCGCCCAGCTCGCCCACCTCGACGCCCTCCCCCAGGCTCTCTTTCATGAGATGTTCGCCGGGCGGTCCGACGCGGTTGTCCCGTTGGGTGAGGTGGTTCCGTCCATCGACAGTGGTGTCAGCCCCGTCGCGGAACCTCGCGCAGCGGTAGGAGATGAGTGGGGCGTCCTCAAGCTAGGCGCGGTGACCTACGGGAAATTCCGACCGTGGGAGAACAAGGCTTTCCTCGGCGATGCAAGTTTCCTTCGCAGGCACGAGGTGAAGGACGGCGATGTCCTCATGACTCGCAAGAACACGCCCGAGTTGGTGGGTGCCGTTGTGTTTGTGAGGGACGTTCCGCCGCGGTTGGCGATCCCAGACCTCGTGTTCCGCCTCAACATAGATCATGAACGTCTCGACGGTGCGTACGTTCAGGCTCTCCTGATGTCCCGACGGATGCGGCGCCGAGTACGCGGGCTCGCCAGCGGATCGGCTGCATCGATGTCAAATATCTCGAAGTCCCGTTTGTCCGCGCTTTGGATCCCCGTCCCGCCCCTCGCCGCGCAGCAGGAGTTCGCCGCGAAGGTCGAGGCGATCCACGCAGAGCGCGCCCGTGTCGCTCGTGCACTCGAAGCCGACGACGAGCTCTTCGCCGCCCTCCAGCACCGAGCCTTCCGCGGGGAGCTGTGATGGCTGATGTCTATGTCTATGCCGACGAGACCGGCAACCTGGACTACGCGCCGCAGGGCAAGTCGGGCGCGACGCCGTACTTCGGCTTCGGCACCGCCACGTATCGCGACGGTCATGGCGAGGCGCTTCAGGGCGGGCTCCAACTGCGTGTCGAGCTGGAGCACCGCATAGGAGCGAATGAGCGATCGCTTGCTGACGGATTCCATGCGATCAAGGACTCGAAGACGACCAAGGCGGAGGTGTTCGCGGAGATCCAGCGTCAGGCTCCACGCATCGACGCCACGCTGTTGCTGAAGGAGAACGCCAACCCGCGCATCCGCTCTGAGGGCGAGATGCGGCTGTACAAGTTGGCCTGGTTCATGCACCTGAAGTACCTCGTGCCGCAGGTGACGAAGCCGGGGGATCGTCTGATCGTGATCGTTGCGACACTCGGCACGGCCCGGCGGCTCACCGAAGCGAGGGCAGCGCTACGCGACGTCTGCTCCCAGGTGGCCGTGAACTACACGCTGTGCGTCTGGAACGCCGAGACGGCCTGGGGCCTTCAGGTGGCTGATTACGCACTCTGGGCGGTGCAACGTCGCGCGATGGCGAAGAGCGGTACCTGGTGGGATGACTACATCAGGCCGACGACGAACTCCGTGTTCTTCCCGTGGGGTCAGTTGTCCGAGACGCCGTCCATCTGGCGGTGAGAACGAGGGCGGCCAGCTATCCCGGAGGAAGACATCCCCTGGACGTCTTGTCGCTGGCCACCACTGACGTAAGCGTCTCACGATCCTCGGACATTCCCAAGAGCACCGATTGACGGGCTCGGGCCTGACATTCCGAGTGCCCGGCCAAACCGCCATCCGGGCACTCCAACTGGGCGCCGAGGCGCGCCAGGGGTTGGTCGATGGTACCGGCGAACGTGTGATGTCGCACGGCGCCGATACGCTGATCCTGATTTCTGTGTGATCGGGGGATCGGTGAGCAACTTCGGGTTCATCCGCGACGAGTGGCCGGAGCTGTATGAGGTGTGTCAGCGCGCGGAGTCCTACGTCGTCACGGACCCGCAAGCGGCGGGCAAGTACGCGCGCAGCGCGATAGAGGCACTCGTCGAGTACCTCTTCGTCGAGGTCTTCGGTCTGCCCGAACCGTACCGCAGTGACCTCAACGCGCGGATGAACGACAACCAGTTCAAGCTGCGCACGTCCGTCGTGAACGGGAAGATGAACATCATCCGCCGGGTCGGCAACGACGCCGTCCACGAGAAGCGAAAGCTCTCCGGGCGCGAGGCGCTCGAGCTGCTGCGGCACCTCTTCGACGTCGTCGTCTGGACCGTCAAGCACTACTCGACGTTCCCCGATGCCGCGCCACTTGGGTCGCAGTTCGATGTCGAGATCGTGAAGCGACGCGCGCCTCTCACGGCCGAGCAGCAGGTCGCGCTCGCGAGGCGGATCAAGGCGGATCAGGAGGCCGCCGAGCGGGCACTCGCGGAGCGCGATGCCACTCTCGCCGAGCGCGACGCCGAGATCGCGCGGCTGCGGCAGCAGATCGCGGCGGCGCAGGCGGCGGACATGACTGCGGACACTCACGACTATCGCGAGGACGACACTCGTCGTCAGCTCATCGACCTCCTCCTCCACGAGGCGGGGTGGCCGCTCGATCAGCCCCGAGACCGCGAGTACAGGGTCGAGGGCATGCCGGTCATCCCCGGCGTCAACGAGTCGGGCATCGGGTACGTCGACTACGTGCTGTGGGGCGTCGACGGGCTCCCGCTCGCGCTCGTCGAGGCGAAGCGCACGATCAAGGATCCGGCTGCCGGTGGCCCGCAGGCGAAGCTGTACGCGGACCGGCTGGAGGCGGTCACGGGGCAGCGGCCCGTCATCTTCCTGTCCAACGGCGATCGGCACCAGATCTGGGACGACGCCGCCGGCTACCCGCCGCGCACCGTCGCCGGCTTCTACACGCGGGACGAGCTGGAGCTGATGGTTCAGCGCCGCGCGCTCCGTCAGCCACTCACGGCTGCTCCCGTCGACACGGCCATCGCTGGGCGTCCGTACCAGCTCCGCGCGATCGCGAAGGTGGGGGAGCACTTCGATGCGCTCCAGCGCAGGGCACTGCTGGTCATGGCGACCGGCACCGGGAAGACCCGCACCACGGTCGCGCTCGTCAAGCAGCTCATGACGCAGGGCTGGGTCAAGCGCGTGCTGTTCCTCGCCGACCGAACCGCGCTCGTCAGTCAGGCCGGCCGGGCGTTCTCCGAGCACCTTCCCGACGTCGCCACCGTGAATCTCACGTCTGACAAGGTCACCGAGGGTCGCGTCTACCTCTCCACCTACCCGACGATGATGAATCTCATCGACGGCGACCGCGGCCCGCGCGGCGAACGGCGATTCGGGCCCGGATTCTTCGATCTCATCGTCATCGACGAGGCGCATCGCTCGGTCTACCAGAAGTACGGCGCGCTGTTCGACTGGTTCGACGGGCTGCTGCTGGGCCTCACCGCCACGCCGGTGGACGATATCGCGCGCAGTACATACCGGCTGTTCAGCCTCGAGCCCGGTGTGCCGACAGACTCGTACCCGCTCGATGAGGCGATCGCCGACGGTTACCTCGTCCGACCGGAGGGCTACTCGTACGACCTGGGCTTCCACCGCCGTGGCGTGCGCTACGACGACCTCTCCGAGGAGGAGCGGGAGGAGTGGGACGCCCTGGATTGGGACGAGGAGGGTGAGCACGACGATCCGCCGACCGAGGTCGAGGCGGTCCGGGTCTTCCGCACACTCTTCAACGCCGACACCGTCGACAAGGCGCTTGCCGAGCTCATGACCCACGGCCACCGGGTGGCGGGAGGCGACAGGCTCGGCAAGACGATCGTCTTCGCGAAGAACCAGCGCCACGCGGACTTCATCAAGGAGCGGTTCGATGCGCAGTACCCCCACCTCGGTGGGGACTTCGCCCAGGTGATCACCCACGCCTCCGCGTACGTGCAGAGCCTCATCGACGATTTTTCGCAGCCGGCCAAGGCCCCGCACATCGCGATCAGCGTCGACATGCTCGACACGGGGATCGACGTGCCCGAGGTGCTCAACCTCGTCCTATTCAAGGAGGTGCACTCGAAGACCAAGTTCTGGCAGATGATCGGACGCGGAACGCGGCTGGCGCCGGGAGTGTTCGGCGACACGGGCGAGCCCTCGACCGACGACAAGTCGGGCTTTCGGGTCTTCGACTTCTGCGGCAACCTCGATTTCTTCCGGATGGAGCCCGCCGATCGCGCCGCTTCCGTGCCGGCATCGCTGGGCAGCCGACTCTTCGCGACCCGGGCGGCGATCGTCAGCAGGATCACCCCGGGTACGGAAGACGCGGAGGCGCGCGACGCTGCCGCCGCCTGGCTCAGCGAGTTCGTCGCCGGGATTCCCGCCGAGTCGTTCGTCGCGCGCCCGCACCGGGAGCTCATCGAGCGATACCGGGACATCGCGGCGTGGCAGGCACCGATCGGCGCGGCCGAGGCGGGAGACGTCGCCGCCGCGCTGGGCGGCATGCCGACGGCAGTGGCCGACGACGACGAGCAGGCGAAGAGGTTCGACCTGCTCGTGCTGCGGCGCGAGCTGGCGCAGCTCGAGGGAGACGACGCGACCTCGCGTCGCATGCGCGACAACGTGCAGCAGGTGGCGAGGCTGCTGCTCGAGAAGCTCGCGGTCCCTCAGGTCGCGGACCAGGCAGAGCTTCTCGAGGCGCTCACGAGCGACGAGTGGTGGGAGGGCGTCACGCTGGCGATGCTCGAGCATGCGCGACGCGCGATCCGAGGCCTCGTCCAGTTCCTCGACAGGAAGAAGCGCAAGGTCGTCGTCGTGGACTGGGCTGACGACCTGGGCGAGGGGCGCGGCGTGGACCTCCCGATCGTCGCCGTAGGGGTCGACCAGGCGCGCTTCCGCGAGAAGGTCACGGCGTACATCCGCGCGCACCGCGATCACCTCGCCATCCAGAGACTGCGTCGCAACCTGCCGCTGACCGATACGGACCTCACCGAGCTCGAGCGGATCCTGATCGAGCAGGGCGAGGGCACCCCGGAGGCGCTCGCGAGGGTGACGGGCGACCGAGGACTCGGCATCTTCGTCCGGTCGCTGGTCGGCCTCGACCGCTCGGCGGCTGAGGCCGCGTTCGCCGCTCGGCTTGCGTTCGGTGGCCTGACGTCGGGTCAGATGGAGTTCCTGCGAATGGTCGTGGACGAGCTCACCAGCCGAGGCGAGATGGACCCGAGGCGCCTCTTCGACAGCCCCTACACGGATCGCGAGTCCACGCGCATCGACGTCGTCTTCCCTGACGAGGAACACCAGCGGATTGTCGTGGACGTTCTCCGCGAGATCGAGGCGTCCGCCACGCCCGCCGCCTGACGCGCGCGAGGGCGTCGTCGGGGCGCTCGATAGGATCGACGGGTAGCGCACCCGATCAGAGGGGGGAACCCGTGCCAGGCATCGTCATCGTGGGCGTCCAGTGGGGCGACGAAGGCAAGGGCAAGGCCACCGACCTGCTCGGCGACCGCACCGACTGGGTCGTGAAGTTCAACGGCGGCAACAACGCCGGCCACACGGTGGTGGTCGGCGACGAGAAGTACGCGCTGCACCTGCTGCCCTCCGGCATCCTGTCGCCCGGCGTCAACGCCGTCATCGGCAACGGCGTCGTGATCGACCCCGAGGTGCTCTTCGCCGAGCTCGACGCGCTCTCGGCGCGCGGCGTGGACGTGTCGAAGCTGCGCGTGAGCGCGAACGCGCACCTCATCACGCACTACCACCGCACGCTCGACAAGGTGACCGAGCGCTTCCTCGGCAAGAAGCAGATCGGCACGACGGGCCGCGGCATCGGTCCCGCGTACGCCGACAAGATCAGCCGCGTGGGCATCCGCGTGCAGGACCTGTTCGACGAGTCGATCCTGCGCCAGAAGGTGGAGGGCGCGCTCGACCAGAAGAACCACCTGCTCGTGAAGGTGTTCAACCGCCGCGCCATCACGGTCGAGGAGATCGTCGACGACCTCCTCTCGTACGCCGACCGCCTCGCGCCGCTCGTGGCCGACACCGGCTACCTGCTCGACGAGGCCCTGAAGCGCGGCGAGGTCGTCGTGTTCGAGGGCGGCCAGGCCACCATGCTCGACGTCGACCACGGCACCTACCCGTACGTCACGTCGTCGTCGGCGACGGCGGGTGGCGCGTCCACGGGATCGGGCGTCGGCCCGAACCGCCTCGACCGGATCGTCGGCATCGTCAAGGCCTACACGACGCGCGTCGGCTCCGGGCCGTTCCCGACCGAGCTGTTCGACGAGCAGGGCGACTGGCTGCGGGCGAAGGGCTTCGAGTTCGGCACGACGACGGGCCGCCCGCGCCGCGTCGGCTGGTACGACGCGCCCATCACGCGCTACGCGACCCGGATCAACGGCATCACCGACCTCGTGCTCACCAAGCTCGACGTGCTCACGGGCCTCGAGCAGATCCCCGTGTGCGTGGCGTACGACGTGGAGGGGCGCCGCTTCGACGAGGTGCCGGTGAACCAGACCGACTTCCACCACGCCCAGCCGATCCTCGAGCACTTCCCGGGCTGGAGCGAGGACATCTCGGGCTGCCGCACGTTCGAGGACCTGCCGCAGACGGCGCAGGACTACGTGCTGGCGCTCGAGCGCATGAGCGGCACGCGCATCTCGGTCATCGGCGTCGGCCCCTCGCGCGACCAGGTGATCGTCCGCCACGACCTCGTCGACTGAGCCTCACTGGCCGCGGGCCTCATCGGTTGCTGAACGGAGCGGCCGCTGGCCGCGGAGAGGAAGCGACCACCGCAAGCCCGCCGGCCGGGTTGCGCTGGTCGCTTCCTCTCCGGCGCGCTGCACGCCTGCGTTCAGCAACCGAGGGTTGTCGAGGTGTCGAAGGCGCGGCTGCGGCGGGGCAGGATGGGCGCATGAGGTTCTTCATCGGCGGGCGCGGATCGGACATGGGCGGCGACGGCGCCGGGATCGGCGTCGTGACGGCGGGCGACGCCGACGCGCCGCTGGCATCCGGGCCGCTGGCGCATCGCGGCGATGCGGTCGAGACGCCGTCGCCCACGTGGCTCGCGCCGCACCCGTCGGCGCCCGTGCTGTACGCCGCGCTCGAGGGCGCGCAGCAGGTCGCCGCGTTCCGGCGCACGGGCGAGGCGACGCTGATCCCGCTGGGCGAGCCCGCCGCGGCGGGCGAGGCCGTCTGTCACGTGGCCGCCGCGCCCGACGGCTCGCGCCTGATCGCCTCGTGCTGGGGCGACGGCCGCGTCGTGCACATCCCCCTCACCGGCGACGGCCGCCTGGGCGAGCCCGCCCTCGCCCCCGAGGCCCACGACCCGTACTCCGCCGAACCCGCGCCCGATCCGCGAGCCCGCATCGGATCGGGCGCGGGCTCGGCGAACGAGGGCGGGTTCGGCGACGACACGGCCCTGCCCGACTGGGCGGGGGCCGTTGATCTCGGGGCGCTCGTGGGCGGCGGGGCAGACCCGGGGCGGATCGCGGCGATGCTGGCCGGCACGGACGACGGATCGGATCCGGCCGCCGAACTGCGGGCGCTGCTCGGCGGGAAGGCGGATCCGTTCGACGACCCCGCGGTGCGCGGACTCCTGGAGCAGGCGCGCCGGGGCGGCGACGCGGGAGTCGGCGAGCCCGGCGACGCGCTCGCCGACGCCCTGCGCGGCGGTGCGCCCGCGCCGGCCGAGCCGCGGCCGTCGCGCGCGCACGCGGCGCTGTTCCTGCCCGACGGGCGCGTCGCGACGACCGATCTGGGCTTCGATCTCGTGCGGTTCTGGCGCGTGGGCGCGACCGGCCTCGTGCCGGATCACGAGGTCGTGCTGCCGTTCGGCACGGGGCCGCGGCACATGGTGCTGCACCCCAGCGGCTTCCTCTACGTGGTGACCGAGCTCTCGTGCGAGGTGTTCGTGCTCGCGCGCGGGGCCGACGGCCGGTGGGCGCTGCGCGCCGGCGCGCAGACCGGAGCCGCCGAGGGCGACACGGCCGCCGAGCTCGCGCCCTCGCGCGACGGGGCGTTCCTGTACGCGGGCCTGCGCGGCAGCGACACGATCTCGGTGCTGCGTGTGGCGGGGGACGGCGACCGCCTCGAGCCGGTCGCCCTCGCCGAATCGGGCATCGTCACGCCCCGCCACCACGCGATCGTGCGCGACACGCTGCTCGTCGCGGGCCAGGGGTCGAGCGAGATCGTCTCGCTGCCGCTCGACGAGCGCACCGGCTTCCCCGGGCGCGTGCGCCACCGCCTGGACTACCCGACGCCCACGCGGATCCTCCCGCTCGGCCGCTGATCCGCCCGCCGGCTGATCCGCCCGGCCGCCGACCCCCCCGACTAGGACGGCCCCATGCGCAGGGCGCCGTCCATGCGGATCGTCTCGCCGTTGAGGTAGTCGTGCTCCACGATCGTCTGCACGAGCCGGGCGAACTCGTCCGGCCGCGCGAGGCGGCGGGGGAACGGGATCGCCTCGGCGAGCGAGGCGCCCACCTCGGGCCCGAGCGAGGCGAGCAGGGGCGTGTCGACGATGCCGGGCGCGATCGTGTTCACCCGGATGCCGTGCGCGGCCAGATCGCGGGCGGCCGGCAACGTGAGGCCCACGACGCCGCCCTTCGACGCGGCGTACGCGGCCTGGCCGATCTGCCCCTCGAACGCGGCGACCGAGGCCGTGTTGACGATCACGCCGCGCTGGCCGTCGCCGTCCGGCTCGGCGCGCGCGATCCGCTCGGCGCCCAGGCGCAGCACGTTGAACGTGCCCACGAGGTTGACCTCGACGACCCGGCGGAACAGCTCGAGGTCGTGCGCGCCGCGCGAGGAGAGGACCTTGCGGGCCGGCGCGATCCCCGCGCAGTTCACGACGACGCGCAGCGGCGGATCGCCCTCGCCCAGCGCGTCGAGCGCCGCCGACACCTGAGCCGGATCAGTCACGTCGCCGCCGACGTACCGGATCGCGTCGCCCCACGTGCGGCCCTCGACCGCCTCGGGCAGGTCGAGCGCGACGACGAGCGCACCCGCATCGGCGAGCCGCTCGGCGGTCGCGGCGCCGAGTCCCGAGGCGCCGCCCGTGACGAGGGCGGCGGTGTGGGTGAGCTCCATGGTTCCTCCTGCGTCGCTGCGGGGGTGGACGCGGGCACCGGCGTCCTGTGACCATTCGAAGGGATCGACGCGCCGATGTCGAGGGCGACGCGGGCGCAAGAAGGAGTGGACATGCAGAACGCGGTGATCGTGGACGCGGTACGGACCCCGTCGGCCAAGGGCAAGCCGGGCGGCGCGCTCGCCGAGGTGCATCCCGTGGACCTCGCGGCGCACGTGCTCGCCGTGCTTCTGGAACGCAGCGGCCTCGAGTCGGCGCAGGTCAACGACGTGATCATGGGCTGCGTCAGCCAGCTGCGCGACCAGGGCTCCAACATCGCGCGGCAGGCGGTGCTCGCCGCGGGGTTCGACGAGTCGGTGCCGGCGGTGACCATCGACCGGCAGTGCGGATCGAGCCAGCAGGCCGTCTCGTTCGCGGCGCAGGGCGTGATGGCCGGCGCGTACGACGTCGTCATCGCCGCCGGCGTCGAGTCGATGAGCCGGGTGCCGCTCGGCTCCTCGGCCGAGGGATCCGTGCGGGCGGAGGGGATCGCGCGGCGCTACCCGGACGGCCTGGTCGGCCAGGGGGTCTCGGCCGAGCTCGTCGCGCGCAGGTGGGACCTTTCTCGCGAGCGGCTCGATGCGTACGCCGCCGAGTCGCACCGCCGCGCGGCGGCGGCGTGGGAGGCCGGGCTCTTCGACTCGCAGGTCGTGCCCGTGCCGGTCGGGGCCGGCGCGTTCGACCGCGACGAGACCATCCGCCCCTCGACCACGGCCGAGGCCCTCGCGGCGCTGCCGCCGGCGTTCCGCACGCCCGAGCTGGAGGCGCGCTTCCCCGAGGTGACGTGGGACATCACGGCGGGCAACTCGTCGCCGCTCACCGACGCCGCCTCCGCCGTGCTCATCATGAGCGAGGAGCGGGCCGAGCGGCTGGGGCTGCGGCCGCGCGCGCGGTTCCACGCCTTCAGTGCGGTCGGCGACGATCCGCTGCTCATGCTCACTGCGCCGATCCCGGCAACGCGGCGCGTGCTCGAGCGCGCGCGGCTGGCGCTCGACGACATCGACGTGTACGAGGTGAACGAGGCCTTCGCGTCCGTGCCGCTCGCGTGGGCCGCCGAGCTCGGCGCCGACCCGGAGCGACTCAACCCGTGGGGCGGCGCGATCGCGCTCGGGCACGCTGTTGGCGCCTCGGGCACGCGCCTGCTCGGCACCATGCTCGCGCACCTCGAGCACACGGGCGGACGCTACGGGCTGCAGACGATGTGCGAGGGCGGCGGCATGGCGAACGCGACGATCATCGAGCGGCTCTGATCCGGCTCGGTAGGCTCGCGGTATGAGCACGCCCGAGGACCCGTACGCAGCGCTGCTGCGCCTGCGCGCCAGCATCGACAACATCGACGCGGCGCTGGTCTATCTGCTCGCGGAGCGCTTCCGCGCCACGCAGCAGGTGGGGCAGCTGAAGGCGCAGCACGACATGCCGGCCTCGGATCCGGATCGCGAGGCGCGGCAGGTCGCCCGCCTGCGCGAGCTGGCCGAGGCGGCGCACCTCGACCCCGAGTTCGCCGAGAAGTGGTTCAAGTTCGTCGTGGCCGAGGTGATCCGGCACCACGTGGCGGCGGGCGCCGAGGAGAACGAGCGGCCGTGACCGCGCCCGCCGATCCCGCCGCCGAGCAAGGAGCAGCATGACCGTCATCCATCCCGTCCGCACCTACCGCAGCGACGAGCCGCTGCCCCGCGAGCAGCAGCTCGCGTGGAAGATCGCCGAGGTCGCCGCCGATCCGGTCGAGGTCGACGACGACGTGGCGGAGATGATCGTCAACCGCATCATCGACAACGCCGCCGTCGCCGCGGCCTCGCTCACGCGCGGGCCCATCAACGCGGCGCGCGCGCAGGCGCTGGATCACCCCGTCTCGCGCGGCGGGGCGGGATCGACGCTGTTCGGCTGCGCGTTCGACCGGCTCACGAGCCCCGAGTGGGCGGCGTGGGCCAACGGCGTGGCGGTGCGCGAGCTCGACTACCACGACACCTTCCTCGCGGCCGAGTACTCGCACCCGGGCGACAACATCCCGCCGATCCTCGCCGTCGCCCAGCACGCCGGATCGGACGGCCGCGCGGTGCTGCGCGGCATCGCCACGGGATACGAGATCCAGATGGACCTCGTGCGCGCCATCAGCCTGCACAAGCACAAGATCGACCACGTCGCGCACCTGGGCCCGTCGGCCGCCGCGGGCATCGGGACGATGCTCGGCCTCGACCCGGCCGTCGTCTTCCAGGCCGTCGGCCAGGCGCTGCACACCACCACCGCCACACGCCAGAGCCGCAAGGGCGAGATCAGCACGTGGAAGGCGCACGCCCCCGCGTTCGCCGGCAAGATGGCGGTCGAGGCCGTCGACCGGGCGATGCGCGGCCAGACGAGCCCGTCGCCGATCTACGAGGGCGAGGACGGCGTGATCGCGTGGCTCCTCGACGGTCCGGATGCCCGCTACGAGGTGCCGCTGCCCGCCCCCGGCGAGCCGAAGCGCGCGATCCTCGACTCCTACACGAAGGAGCACTCGGCCGAGTACCAGGCGCAGGCGTGGATCGACCTGGCCCGTCGCCTCGGCGCCGAGCGCCCCGAGATCCGCGACCCGCGCAACGTCGAGAGCATCGTGCTGCACACGAGCCACCACACGCACGTCGTCATCGGATCGGGATCGGGCGACCCGCAGAAGTACGACCCGACCGCGTCGCGCGAGACGCTGGACCACTCGATCCCGTACATCTTCACGGTGGCGCTGCAGGATGGCGGCTGGCACCACGTCGACTCGTACGCGCCCGAGCGCGCGGCGCGGCCCGACACCGTCGAGCTGTGGCGCAAGGTGACCACGGCGCTCGACGACGAGTGGACGCGCCGCTACCACTCCGAGGACCCGGACGAGAAGGCCTTCGGCGGCCGCGTGGAGATCCGCCTGGCCGACGGAACGACGATCACGGACGAGATCGCCGTGGCCGACGCCCATCCGCTCGGCGCCCGGCCGTTCGCCCGTGCCGACTACATCCGCAAGTTCCGCCTGCTGGCCGAGCCCGCGCTCGAGCCGGACGAGATCGACCGGTTCCTCGACCTCGCCCAGCGCCTGCCCGAGCTCACGGCCGACGAGGTGCGGCGCCTCACGATCGTGGCGCGCCCCGGCCTGCTCGAGCAGGCGCCGAGCCCGAGGGGGCTGTTCTGATGCTGTACGCCCAGACACCGGCGCACGAGAAGCGGCGCCTGTTCCGCGAGCGGCTGGACTCGGGCGAGCTGCTGCGGTTCCCCGGCGCGTTCAACCCGCTGTCGGCCCGGCTGATCGAGCGCAAGGGCTTCGACGGCGTGTACATCTCGGGCGCGGTGCTGTCGGCCGACCTCGGGCTGCCCGACATCGGCCTCACCACGCTCACCGAGGTGGCCGGCCGCGCGCAGCAGATCGCGCGGATGACCGAGCTGCCCGCGATCGTCGATGCCGACACCGGCTTCGGCGAGCCGATGAACGTCGCCCGCACCGTGCAGACGCTCGAGGACGCGGGCCTGGCCGGCTGCCACATCGAGGACCAGGTCAACCCCAAGCGCTGCGGGCACCTCGACGGCAAGGAGGTCGTCGACGAGCACACGGCGCTGCAGCGCATCCGGGCCGCCGCAGACGCGCGGCGCGACCCGAACTTCCTGATCATGGCCCGCACCGACATCCGCGCGATCGAGGGCCTGGACGCCGCCGTGGAGCGCGCGAAGAAGCTCGTCGACGCGGGCGCGGACGCGATCTTCCCCGAGGCGATGGCCGACCTGGCCGAGTTCGAGGCCGTCGCCAAGGCTGTGGACGTGCCGATCCTGGCCAACATGACCGAGTTCGGCAAGAGCGACCTGTTCAGCGTCGACCAGCTGCGCGACGCGGGCGTGCGGATCGTGATCTGGCCCGTCTCGCTGCTGCGGATGGCGATGGGCGCGGCGGAGCGGGCGCTCGATACCCTGAACGACGAGGGCCGGCTCACGTCTCGCCTCGGCGAGATGCAGCACCGCGCCGACCTGTACGACCTGCTCGACTACGCGGGCTACAACACCTTCGATTCGGGCATCTTCGACTTCGAGATCACCAGGTGATCCGACGGATCTGCAAGGGAGCGAGATCGTGACGGACGAGATCAGGAAGGGCCTCGCCGGGGTCGTCGTCGACACCACCGCGGTGTCGAAGGTCAACCCGGAGACGAACAGCCTGCTGTACCGCGGCTATCCGGTGCAGCAGCTGGCCGCGACGCAGCCGTTCGAGGCGGTCGCGCACCTGCTGTGGCATGGCGAGCTGCCCACGGGCGACGAGCTGGCCGCGCTGCGCGCCGAGGAGCGCAGGCATCGCGCGCTCGCCCCGGAGGTGCGCGCGGCGATCGACCTGCTGCCGCTCGAGGCGCACCCGATGGACGAGGCGCGCACGGCCGTGAGCGTGATCGGGGCGGGCGACACCGCGGGATCCGCGTCGGTGATGGACGCGCTCGGCACGCCCGACGAGAACCTGGCGCGCAGCGTGAGGCTGTTCGCCGCGCTGCCGGCCATCGTCGCGTACGGCCAGCGCCGCCGCCGCGGGCAGGAGCTCATCGCGCCGCGCGACGACCTCGACTACGCCGCGAACTTCCTCTGGATGACGTTCGGCGAGGAGGCGCATCCGGTCGTCGTCGACGCCTTCAACCGCTCGATGATCCTGTACGCCGAGCACTCGTTCAACGCCTCGACCTTCACCGCTCGCGTCATCACCTCGACGCTGAGCGACCTGTACTCGGCCGTCGTGGGGGCGATCGGGGCGCTGAAGGGCCCCCTGCACGGCGGCGCGAACGAGGCGGTGCTGCACATCTTCGACGAGATCGGATCGGCCGAGAACGTCGTGCCGTGGCTCGAGAAGGCGCTCGCCGAGAAGCGCAAGATCATGGGCTTCGGGCACCGGGTGTACAAACGCGGCGACTCGCGCGTGCCCACGATGCAGGCGGCACTCGAGAGCCTGGCCGCGCACTACGACCGGCCCGACGTGCTCGAGCTCTACCGCACGCTCGAGCGCGAGTTCGTCGAGCGCAAGGGCATCTACCCCAACCTCGACTACCCGTCCGGCCCGGCCTACAGCCTCATCGGCTTCGACACCCTCACGTTCACGCCGCTGTTCATCGCGGCGCGCGTGACGGGGTGGACGGCGCACATCATGGAGCAGCAGGCCTCCAACGCCCTCATCCGCCCGCTCTCGGAGTACAACGGCCCGGACGAGCGGCACGTGCAGGGCTACGAGCCGACCGAGGCCGAGCGCGAGGCGCTGCAGCGCGAGGCCGAGTCCGGCTGAGCCGCGCGCAATCGCACAGATCTCGCACCGCCTCCCAGGGTCCGGTCGAATCCCTGGGAGGAAGCGCGAGATCTGTGCGCGACGGCGCGGCCGCCGCAGGTGCCGGCTACACCGTCGCCTTGCGGAGCGTGGCGTAGGCGCCCACCGACAGCACCGCCGTGAGCAGCAGGCCCCACAGCGTCAGCACGAGCGGACCCGTCTGGGCGAACCACGTGATGACGGGCTCCCACGACTCGGTGCGCGTGATCACGAAGATCGCGACCACGAGGGCGAGGCCGAGCACGACGAGCACGCTCGTGAGCACGAGGGTTCCGAAGCGCTTCCAGATGGTGCCGATCCAGAAGCCCACGACGTACAGCAGCAGCGTGATGGTGAAGTAGGTGAGCCAGGCGGACGCCCACCCGGGCTCGAAGAACCACTCCAGATAGGCGATGCGCCCGTTCAGGCCGTACCCGTTCGTCGCGGCCTCGATGGCCGCCAGGGCCAGGAAGATCGTGGCCATCATCGCCGCGCCGATCGCGCCGACGATGACCGTTCCGACGAAGAACTCCCGCCGGGTGATGCTCATCGCCTGGGAGAAGGGGAAGCTCAGGGTCATCGCCTGGATGCCGATGGCGAGGAAGTACCACAGAGGTGCGTTGGCGCCCCCGGCCACCTTGACCTCGCCGCCGGGCACCATGCCGAAGATGAGCAGCGAGATCGCGATGGCGGCGCCGAGGATCAGCAGCGGCACCCACACGAACGACTGGGCGTTGATCAGCTGCAGGCGCACGACGTTCAGGGTGCGGCCCGCGAGGCTGCGGCGGGCGGGGGCGGTGGCGGTGGTCATCGCAGTGCTCCTTCGGTGCTGGTGTGTTCGATGCCGGCCGTGGCGCTCGCAGCCTCATGCTGGGTGAGGCGCACGATCAGCTGCTGGAGCGGCACGGGCGCGAAGTCGAGGCCCGCCGCGGCGACCTCCCGGCGCTCGGCATCCGTGAGCTCCCCGAGGAAGGTGACCGAGGCGACGCGTCCCAGCGACTCGCGGTGCAGCACCTCGCGGCCGCGCACGAAGCGCTCCGTCTGCTCGGCGTCGCCCACGATGTTCGTGGCCTGCCTGCGGGCCTCGTCGACCGACTGGTCCATGAGGATCCGGCCGCGGTCGATCACCAGCACCCGCTCGATCAGGTTGGAGATCTCGTCGATGAGGTGGCTCGAGAGGATGATCGTGCGCGGGTGCTCCGCGTAGTCCTGCAGCAGGCGGTCGTAGAAGATCTGGCGCGCCACGGCGTCGAGGCCGAGGTACGGCTCGTCGAAGAACGTGATCTCGGCGCGCGAGGCGAGCCCGATGATCACGCCCACGGCCGAGAGCTGGCCGCGCGAGAGCTTCTTGGTGATGGTCTTCAGCGGCAGCTGGAAGTCGTCGATGAGCTCGTCGGCCAGCCCCTGATCCCAGTTCGGGAAGAACAGCCGCGCCGATGCGAAGGCCGTCTTGGCGTTCGCCTCGTCCGGGTACTTCTGGCTCTCGCGCACGAAGCACATGCGGTTGAGCACGCGCGCGTTCTCGTAGGGGTTCTCGCCGAAGACCCTGACGGACCCGCTCGTGGCGAAGTTCTGCGCGGTCAGGATCGACATCGCCGTGGTCTTGCCGGCGCCGTTGCGGCCGAGGAAGCCGTAGATCGCGTCGCGCTCGATCCGGAAGCTCACATCGTCCAGCGCGAGCTTGTCCTGGTAGCGCTTGGTGAGGTTCTGCACCTCGATGACGGGGTCCATCATGGTCCTTCCGTGTCAGGGGGTGGGCTGGTTCGCGTGCTCGCTGATGAGCGCGCGGACGTCGTCGGGGGCGAGGCCGATGCGGCGGGCCTCGTTGAGCAGCGGCAGCACGTAGGCGTCGGCGAATGCGGCGCGTCGCTCGGCGAGCAGCAGTTCGCGCGCGCCCTCGGCGACGAACATGCCGATGCCGCGGCGCTTGTACAGCACGCCCTTCTCGACGAGCATGTTCACTCCCTTCGCCGCCGTGGCCGGGTTGATGCGATGGAACGCGGCGAGCTCGTTCGTCGACGGCGCCTGCGTCTCCTCGGGCAGGGTGCCGTCCACGATCTCGTCCTCCACCCGCTCGGCGATCTGGAGGAAAAGGGGCTTGCCGTCGTCGGGCACCGCGTCTCCCGTCGGTTTGTCGGTTAGTTACTCGACTAATGAACCATGGAACCGAGGGGATGTCAACGGGTCCCGGAAGCGAGCCGCGGCGGGCGGAGTAGGGTGGCGAAGGTGGGCAGCAGAATCCCGTCGATCGCCGAGGTTGCGGGCGACGCCGGTCGATTCACGGACTACAGCGTCCCCGACGCCGGCATCCGCGCCATCTACACGCAGGAGAGCATCTGGCAGGCGTGGCTCGACGTCGAGGCGGCGCTGGCCCAGGCCGAGGCCGAGCTGGGCGTCGTCCCGGCGGACGCGGCGGCGCGGATCACCGAGGTCGCGCGGCTCGAGAACCTCGATCTCGCCCGCGTCGTCGAGGGCATGCGCATCCAGGGGCATCCGCTCGTGCCGCTCATCGAGGAGCTCGTGCGCGTGGCCGGCGAGCCGGCGGGCGGCTGGGTGCACTGGGGCGCGACGAGCCAGAACATCACGCAGTCGGGCAACGCGATCCTCATCAAGCGCGCGCATCGGATCATCGATCAGCTGCTGCTGGACTGCCTGGAGGCGATGGCGGATCTCGCGGAGCGCTCGGCGACCATGATCATGCCGGGTCGCACGCACGGCCAGCACGCCGTGCCCATCACGTTCGGCCTCAAGGTGGCCACGTGGATCGACGACTTCCTGCGCGGCCACGACCGCATCCGCCGGGGCGTGCAGCCGTGCCTGCGGGTGATGATGGCCGGCGCCGTCGGCAGCTTCGGGTCGCTCGGGTCCATCGGCCCGAAGGTGCAGCAGCGCGTGGCCGAGAAGCTGCGCCTCGAGCCCATGCCCGTGCCCTCGCGGGCGCTGCTGTCGCCGCAGTCGGCCTACATCTCCGACCTCGCGCTCGTCGCGGCCTCGGCCGGCCGCGTCGCGATCGAGATCGAGACGGGCATGCAGACGGAGTTCGGCGAGGTGTCCGAGCCCGTGCCCGAGGGGTCGGTGGGCAGCTCGACCATGCCGCACAAGCGCAACCCCAAGCTGTGCGCCGACGTGCTCGACCTGTCGGCGCAGGTGCGCGCGCTGGCCCCCGAGGCCGTGGGCGCGGTGATCCACCCGCACGAGGCCGACGGCGGCGCGACGGCCAAGCTCGAGACCACCATGGCGAACGCCCTCATCGCGATGGGCGACATGCTCATGCGCCTGAAGATCGTGCTGCGGGGCCTCGACCTGTTCCCCGACCGGATGCGCCGCAACCTGGAGCTCAGCGGCAACATGATCGGCTCTGAGGCCGTCATGCTCGCCCTCGGCGAGGAGATCGGGCGCGACGAGGCGCACCGGATCGTCTACGAGATCGCCATGCAGGCGGTCCGCACCGACGAGGACGACTTCGAGGAGCTGCTCATCGACGACGAGCGGGTGGCCGGCGCCCTCTCCGCCCCGCAGATCCGCGACCTGCTCGATCCGACGAAGCACGTCGGCCTCTCGCCGCAGATCGCCCGCGACGCCGCCCACCGCGCCCGCGAGGCCGTCGCCGGACGCTGAGCTCAGGCGCCCTCGGCCAGCCGGCGGATGACGTCGCCGGCCGGGCCCTCGGGCGCCGCGCGGAAGCCCGTGCCCGCCCACAGGTGCACGAGGTCGGGGTCGCCGGCCCGGACGGCCGCCTGCCGCAGCTCGCGCGTGAGGCGGTGCACGGCGGGGTAGGCGACGGGGGCGAGCGCGCTGTAGGCGTCGGTGAACCGGTTGCGCAGGGATCGCGCCGGCCGGCCCGTGAACGCCCTCGTGAGCACCGTCTCGGTGAACGCGGGATCCGCAAGCGCCGCGCGGTGCACGGGATTCGTGCCCGCCTCGTCGGTGCGCAGCAGCAGGGTGCCCACGGCCACCGCCTCGGCGCCCGCGGCGCGCAGCCGGCGCACGGCGTCGGGGCCGTCCACGCCGCCGGCCGCGACAAGCGGCAGCGGCACGGCGGCGCGCACGTGCTCGACGACCTCGGCCGTGGGCACGTGCCCGGGCATGCGTTCGGGCTGATGCACCGCGCTGTGGCCGCCGGCGTCGGGCCCCTGCACCACCAACCCGTCGACCCCGGCGTCGCGTGCGGTCAGCGCCTCCTGCGTCGTCGTGACGCTCGCGAGCACGCGAGACCCGGCGCGCTGCAGCGCGGCGATGTCGTCGGCGGAGGGCAGGCCGAACGTCAGCGACACGACGGGCACCGGATCCTCGGTGAGCAGGGCGAGCTTCTCGGCCCAGGAATCGTCATCGGTCCTCGGCGCGGCATCGAGGGTGAGGTCGTACCGCTCGGCCTCGGGACGCAGTGCCTCGGCGTATGCGGCCAGGGCGGCCGGGTCGGGCTCCTGTGCGGACGGCACGAACAGGTTCACGCCGAACGGACCGCCGTGGGCGCGCAGGCGCGAGAGCTGCTCGCCGAGGTCGGCCGGCGACGTGTAGCCGCCCGCGAGGAACGGGAACCCGCCGGCATCGCTGACGGCCATCGCCAGTTCGACGGTCGTCGGGCCTCCGGCCATGGGCGCGGCTGCGACGGGCAGACGGGATTCGAGCAGGGTAGAGGGCATCCATCGCTCCTTCCGGTGATCACACGCCACGCTACGTTGCGCATGGTCGCCGGTACACAGGCCTGGGGCGTGGGAGGACCGCCGAGCCGCGCTGGCCGGCCCTACGCGGGATAGACGAGGCGGAACCGTTCGCACACGACGGGCATCCGCTCGTCGAAGCCGCGGTCGTGTCGGGCGTTCTCGGTGAAGAAGCGCCGGTGGATGGCCCGCCACGAGGCCAGGCTGCGGTCGTCCTCGCCCTCGGCGCGGGCGTGCTCGGCCGTGACCTCGTCGAACGGCACCGTCTCGACGCTGACGGTCTGGATGACGGCGCGCGGCACGCCGGAACCGTCGAGGATCACGTCGAGCTCGCTGACACGCGTCACGTCCTCGCCCGCCGCGTCGTAGTCCCACAGCGAACCGGATGTGCCGGTCTTCAGGCCCGCGAGCACGAGCGCGAGCAGCCCGTCGGCGTGCTCGGGCGTGGCGCCGAACCCCCACACCCGATCGGCGTTCGGCGGCTCCGCGGGCAGTTCGGGGACCGCGCTGCGCGCCTCACGCCAGAACCGCGCGACGGACTGCGGCGAGGGCATCGGGATCACCCGTGAAGTCTAGGCCGAGTCCGATGTCGGACGCCGTCCCGGCCGGCGCGGGCGCCGAGAGGTCGCCCGACAAGCGGCCGGCGACGATGGCTCGGGTGGCCGCGGCGGCGAGGACGGTGGGCGCGAGGGCAGCGCGCGGACGATACGCTCTTCGGGTGCGCCACCGTCGAGGTCGCGCCGTTCCCCGCCGCGATTCATCCGCGGCACGTGGCACCCGATGCTGATGGAGAGCCCCATGCCGCAGCTGCACCCTCACCTCGTGCCGATCTTCGACGAGATCGTTCGGCGCAATCCAGGCGAACCCGAGTTCCGCCAGGCGGCCCAGGAGGTGCTCGAGAGTCTCGGGCCCGTGGTCGAAAGGCACCCGAAATACGCCGATGCCGAGGTGATCCGGCGACTGTGCGAGCCGGAGCGGCAGATCATCTTCCGGGTGCCGTGGGTGGACGACGCCCGTCGCACCCAGGTCAACCGCGGGTTCCGCGTCGAGTTCAACTCGGCCCTTGGCCCCTATAAGGGCGGCCTGCGGTTCCACCCGTCCGTCAACCTCGGCATCGTGAAGTTCCTCGGCTTCGAGCAGATCTTCAAGAACTCGCTCACCGGCATGCCGATCGGGGGCGGCAAGGGCGGTAGTGACTTCGACCCCAAGGGGAAGTCCGACGACGAGGTGATGCGCTTCTGTCAGTCCTTCATGACCGAGTTGTACCGCCACATCGGTGAGCACACCGATGTCCCGGCGGGCGACATCGGTGTCGGCGGTCGCGAGATCGGCTACCTCTTCGGTCAGTACAAGCGGATCACCAATCGCTACGAGTCGGGCGTGCTCACCGGAAAGGGCATCACGTGGGGCGGCTCCCTCGTGCGCACTGAGTCGACCGGCTATGGAACGGTCTTCTTCGCCGAGGAGATCCTTCGCACCTCGGGCGATTCGTTCGAGGGCAAGCGCGTGGTCGTCTCCGGCGCGGGCAATGTCGCCACGTACGCGATCGAGAAGGTGCACCAGCTCGGCGGCACCGTCGTGGCGTGCTCCGACTCGAGCGGCTACGTCGTCGACGAGGCCGGGATCGACCTGGACGTGCTCAGGGAGGTCAAGGACATCCGCCGCGCTCGCATCGGCGAGTACGCGGACGCGCGCACGGGTGCGGTCTTCGTGGCGGACGGCTCCATCTGGGACGTCGCCGCCGATGTGGCGATCCCGTCGGCCACACAGAACGAGCTGGATGAGCGCGGCGCCGAAGCGCTCATCCGCGGCGGCGTCAAAGTGGTGGCCGAGGGTGCCAACATGCCCACGACGCCGCAGGCGATCCGCGTGCTGCGCGAGGCCGGGGTGACCTTCGCCCCGGGCAAGGCCGCCAACGCCGGCGGTGTGGCGACGAGCGCCCTGGAGATGCAGCAGAACGCCTCGCGCGACGCGTGGACGTTCGAGCACACCGAAGAGCGCCTGCAGGACACCATGCGGTTGATCCACGACCGCTGCCTCGAGACCGCCGACGAGTACGGCGCGCCCGGTGACTACGTGGTGGGAGCCAACATCGCGGGATTCACGAAGGTCGCCGACGCGATGCTCGCCCTCGGCGTGATCTGATCCCGCCGCGGTCGCGTCGGACGGGCGTGCGACCGGCCGCGTGCGGTCGGAGCGGCACCGCGCTGGGCGGGAACCGCCCCTCCGGCGCCGCGCTCAGTAGTCGCGACCGGCGCCCGCCGATGCGGTGACGGGGAAGATGCGCGGGGCGGGGAACCCGGCCGCCGCGAACGCGTCGGTCACGGCGCGCGCGACGCGCTCCTCCGAGCCCGTCTCGACGAGCGCGATCGCCGCGCCGCCGAAGCCGCCGCCCGTCATCCGCGCGCCGATCGCGCCGGCGGAGACGGCCGTGTCGACGGCGGTGTCGAGCTCGGCGACCGAGATCTCGAAGTCGTCGCGCATCGAGGCGTGCGAGGCCAGCAGCAGCTCGCCGATCGCGCGGGGACCGCGCTCGCGCAGCGTGCGGACCGTGTCGATCACGCGCTGGTTCTCGGTGACGATGTGGCGCACGCGGCGGTAGGTGACCTCGTCGAGCACCTCGCGCGCGCGGGGCAGGTCGTCCACCGTCACGTCGCGCAGCGCCGGCACCCCGAGCAGTCGCGCGCCGCGCTCGCAGGCCTCGCGCCGGTCGCGGTAGCCGCCCGTGGAGTGGGCGTGCGCCACCTGCGTGTCGATGACGAGCAGCTTCAGCCCCTCGCCGGCGAAGCCCAGCTCGACCGTCTCGAACTCGAGCGAGCGGCAGTCCAGGAAGGTGGCGGCGTCGGGGCGGCCGAGCATCGACGAGACCTGATCCATGATCCCTGTCGGCGCTCCGACGGCCTCGTTCTCGGCCGTGCGCCCGATCTGCGCGAGCTGGATGCCCTCGAGGCCCAGCTGCCACAGCTCGTCCAGCGCGAACGCCGTCGCGCCCTCGATCGCGGCGGACGACGACAGCCCGGCGCCGACGGGCACGTCGCTGGCGAACGCGATGTCGAGGCCGACCGCCGTGTGCGGGGCGCGCGCCGCCGCGTCGAGCGCGGCCCACGCCACGCCGAGCGGGTACGCGGCCCATTCCGGCACGGCACCGCGATGGACGGCGGCGCCCGCCTCTCCCGCGAACACCGCGGCCAGCTCCGCGATCGGCACCTCGACGGGGTGGTCGGGATCGAACGTGGACGCGACGCGGATGATGCCGTCGGTGCGCGGCGCGACCGCCGCGTAGGTGCGGCGGTCGATCGCGAACGGCAGCACGAAGCCCTCGTTGTAGTCGGTGTGCTCGCCGATCAGGTTCACGCGTCCCGCGGACGACCAGACGCCGGCCGCGGGCGCGTCGCTCAGCGCGGCGAGGAGGGCGCGGGCCTCGTCGAGCGCGCTCACGCGATCTCCCCCACCTCGGCCACGGCCGCGCGCAGGCGCTCGGCGGACTGCTCGGGCGGGATGTCGCCGATCCACGCGCCCATCGCGGCCTCCGATCCGGCGAGGAACTTCAGCTTGTCGGCCGCGCGGCGCGGCGAGGTGAGCTGCAGGTGCAGGCGGGCGCTGTCGCGCGCGACCCGCACGGGCGCCTGGTGCCAGGCGGCGATGTACGGGGTTCCACCCGCGAAGGCGGCCGTCGGCGCCGTGTCGTACAGGCGGTCGACGCCGCGCAGCAGGCGCAGGTACACGCGGGCGAGCTCGTCGCGCTCGGCGCCCGTGAGCTCGGCGAAGTCGGCGGCGTGGCGACGCGGAGCGAGGTGCACCTCGACGGGCCAGCGCGCCGCGAAGGGCACGTACGCGAGCCAGTGCTCGGCCTCGAGCACGACGCGCGGGCCCGCCTGCTCGAAGTCCAGGATGCGCGCGAACAGGTCGCGGCCCTCCCGCTCGATCGACTGCAGCAGCAGCTGCGTGCGCGGCGTGATGTACGGGTAGGCGTAGATCTGGCCGTGCGGGTGATGCAGGGTGACGCCGATCGCCTCGCCGCGGTTCTCGAAGGGGAACACCTGCTGCACGCCCGGCAGCGCCGAGAGCGCCTCGGTGCGATCGGCCCACGCCTCGATCACGGTGCGGGCGCGCGTGACGGGCTGGGTGCCGAACGATCCCTCGCGCTCGGGGCTGAAGCACACGACCTCGCAGCGGCCGACCGAGGTGAACGTGCGGCCGAGACCGGGGGCGTCCAGATCGCCCGGCGGGTTCTCGCCGGCCGGGGCCTCGGCCACGGCCTCCGCGAGGGCGGGACCGAACGAGGGCGAGCGGTTCTCGAACACGACGACGTCGTACACGTCGGGCACCTCCGACGGGTTCGTCGGGGTCTGCGGGGCGAGCGGATCGAGGTCGGCGGGCGGCAGGTGCGCGCGGTTCTGGCGCGCCGCGGCCACCGAGATCCAGTCGCCCGTGAGCACGTCGCGCCGCATCGTCGCCGTGGCGGGGCGCGGATCGAGCGTGCGCTCGTCGACGCGACGCTCGGCGGGCAGCGTCGTGCCGGCGTCGTCGAAGTAGATGAGCTCGCGACCGTCGGGCATGCGCGTGGCGCGCTTGACGACGCCCGCACCGAGCGGGATGGGGGTGGGTGTCACGACGGTGGGAGTCACGACGCGATCCTATCGAGGCGCGGTGGCCCGCCCGCGCGGTCAGCCCTCGATCTCGGGCGCGACCTTCCGCTCCAGCACCTCGATCGCGTCGTCGGAGACGGCGATGAGCCCGTCGAGCTCCTCGCGCACGCGCTTGTATGCCACCTGGCGCTCGGCGGCGGTGGCGGATCGGTCGACCGCCGTCTGCAGCAACTGACGGGCGCGATCGAGGCGCCGCCGCTCGGCATCGGTGAAGCCCGTGTCGCGCACGCGGCGGGCGTGCTGCTCGGCGATGTCGAAGGCCACTTCGAAGTCGTGCACGGCGTCGCGGTACGCCGCGAACGTCTCGGCGTCGACACGCGCGTCGGCGGTGGTCGGCCGGAGCCCGTCGGCGACCTTCTTGGCGCGCAGGAAGGCGGCGGTCAGCTCCTCGCGGCCGTCGCTCATGGTGGGGAAGGCGATGAGCTTGGCCACGTCGAGCTCGTAGTCCAGCCAGCGCTTCGTCACCTCGTCGTGGGTGCTCATGAGGCGCTCGAGGCGCGCGGCGCGGCCCTCGGCGTCCGCGCGCTCGACGGCCTCGACGTCGTGCTCCTGGCCCGCCGGGATCGCCGGCAGCGCCGTGCCCTTCTCGATCGCCTTCGCGCGCGCCTTCGCCTCGATCAGCTCGAGCTTGCGGCGGTGATCCCGCTCCGCCTGCTTGTCGAACCAGCCGGTCGCCGATCCGAGCACGCCGACGGCCGCTCCCCCGACGGGGAAGACCAGCCACCAGTACCCCGCGACGAACTCCCAGAATCCCACGCCGCCACTCTAGGGCCACCGGGCCGGGGGACCTCGTTCCGCGAACCCGTGCTCGTCAGCCGAGCCCGCGCCGGATCGGGCGCGGGCTCGCGGATCGGGCGCGGGCTCGCGGTCTCCGCCGTCGACCGAGCTCAGCCGAACAGCAGGGCGAAGGCCGAGGCGCCGCCGCCGGTCACGAGCAGGGCGACGATCACGACCCAGGCGACCGTGCGCACGCGCCGGTTGCGGCGGTCGAGCGAGACCGACGGCTCGTCGTCGTCCGGCTCGAGCTCGGAGTGGTTGATGAGGGTCACACGGGCTCCGCGACCGTCTCGCCGAAGTAGCGGGGCAGCGTCGAGGTCGACAGCGCGCGCAGCTCGGCGACCGAGAGGGTGAAGTGGTCCTGGATCTCGAGATCCGGCACGGTGTCGGTCACGCCGATGCGCAGCACGGGATAGTCGCGGCCGGCGCACAGCCCGCGGAACTTCACGTCGTCCTCGCGCGGCACCGAGACGAGCACGCGGCCCGTGGACTCGGAGAACAGCGCGGCGGCGGCGTCGACGCCGTCGCGCTCCATGAGCTCCGTCAGCCAGACGCGGGCGCCCACGCCGAAGCGCATCACGCACTCGGCGAGGGCCTGCGCGAGGCCGCCCTCCGAGAGGTCGTGCGCGCTCGAGATGAGCCACTCGTCGTTCGCCGCGCTCAGCAGCCCGGCCAGGCGCTTCTCGGCGGCCAGGTCGACCGCCGGCGGGCGGCCGCCGAGGTGGCCGTGCACGACGTCGGCCCACGCCGATCCGCTCAGCTCGGTGGCGGTCACGCCCAGCAGGTAGATGTTCTGACCCGGGTCCTGCCAGCCGCTCGGCACGCGGCGCGAGACGTCGTCGATCACGCCGAGCACGCCGACCACGGGAGTGGGGTGGATCGGGGTGTCCCCGGTCTGGTTGTAGAACGACACGTTGCCGCCCGTCACGGGCACGCCCAGCTCGAGGCAGGCGTCGGAGAGCCCCTCGACGGCCTGCGAGAACTGCCACATGACCTCGGGGTTCTCGGGGGAGCCGAAGTTGAGGCAGTCCGTCACGGCGGCGGGCTTCGCGCCGGTGACGGCGACGTTGCGGTACGCCTCGGCCAGGGCCAGCTGCGCGCCCTGGTACGGGTCGAGCTGGCAGTAGCGGCCGTTCGCATCGGTCGCGATCGCGAAGCCCAGGCCCGACTCCTCGTCCACGCGGATCATGCCGGCGTCGTCGGGGAACGACAGGGCCGTGTTGCCGAGCACGTAGTAGTCGTACTGGTTGGTGATCCAGCTCGTGTCGGCCAGGTTCGGCGACGAGACGAGCTTCGCGAACTGCTCCCTGAGCGCGGCGGGATCGGTCGGGCGGGGCAGCGCGGAGGCGCTGTCGTCGCGCAGGGCGTCGATCCACGTCGGGTACGCGACGGGGCGGTCGTACACCGGCCCGTCGACGGCCACGGTGGAGGGGTCGACGTCGACGATCGTCTCGCCGTTCCACGTGATGACGAGGCGGCCGTCGCCCGTGACCTCGCCGAGCACGCTCGTCTCGACGTCCCACTTGTCCACGACCGCGAGGAAGGCGTCGAGCTTCTCGGGAGCGACGATCGCCATCATGCGCTCCTGCGACTCGCTCATGAGGATCTCCTCGGCGGTGAGCGAGGGATCGCGCAGCAGCACGTTGGTGAGCTCGACGTTCATGCCCGATCCGCCGTTGGCGGCCAGCTCGCTCGTGGCGCACGAGATGCCCGCGGCGCCGAGGTCCTGGATCGCCTCGACGAGGTCGTTCCGGTACAGCTCCAGGCAGCACTCGATGAGCACCTTCTCGGCGAACGGGTCGCCCACCTGCACCGCGGGGCGCTTGGTGGGGCCGCCGTCGCTGAACGAGTCGGAGGCGAGGATCGACGCGCCGCCGATCCCGTCGCCGCCCGTGCGGGCGCCGAACAGCACCACCTTGTTGCCGGCGCCGGTGGCGTTGGCGAGGCGGATGTCCTCGTGGCGCATCACGCCGACCGCGAGGGCGTTGACGAGCGGGTTGGCCTGGTAGACCGCGTCGAACACGGTCTCGCCGCCGATGTTCGGCAGGCCCAGGCAGTTGCCGTAGCTCGAGATGCCCGAGACCACGCCGTGCACCACGCGCGCGGTGTCGGGGTGGTCGATCGCGCCGAAGCGCAGCTGGTCCATGACGGCCACGGGGCGCGCGCCCATCGAGATGATGTCGCGCACGATGCCGCCCACGCCGGTCGCGGCGCCCTGGAACGGCTCGATGTAGCTGGGGTGGTTGTGGCTCTCGACCTTGAAGGTCACGGCCCAGCCCTCGCCCACGTCGACGACGCCGGCGTTCTGGCCCATGCCGACCATGAGCTTCTCGTTCATCTCGTCCGAGACCTTCTGCCCGAACTGGCGCAGGTACTTCTTGCTCGACTTGTACGAGCAGTGCTCCGACCACATCACGGAGTACATCGCCAGCTCACCGCTCGTGGGGCGCCGGCCCAGGATCTCGCGGATCCGCGCGTACTCGTCGGCCTTCAGGCCGAGCGCCTCGTACGGCTGCTCCTTCTCGGGCGTCGCCGCGGCATTCGCGACGGTGTCGACGACGTGTTCGGTGCTCACGCGCAGGGGCTCCAGACTCGCGAAACGGCGGGATCACTCGATTCTAGTTGGGCGGGCGGCGCGCCCGGCGCGAGGCTCGGGTTGGAATGTTCCAACCCGGCGGCGGGTCAGTTGAGAAGTTCCAACCCTTGGCGGGGCGGTGCGCAATCGTGGAGGCGTCACGCCTATCGGCAGGTCGACGGTCTCGCAGTTCCCCGCGACCCGCTCGCCCGCGGAGAGATGATCCGGCACCGTGCGGGCCGTGTGTCGCGCTGTGGCGACCGGTGCCGTCACGGACCTCCTCCGCCATCGCCTGCGGTGTCTCGTCCTGAACTCGCGCCGGCGCTAATCCTCGCTGCCGGCTGACCAGAGCAGCTGCCACATGGCGTGCTGTGTGGCGGCGTACTCGGCGCTGTCGATGATCATCGCGAAGTTCTCGTTGCGGGACGAGATGACGCAGACGGTGGCGGCTCCGATGATCGTCGTCATCGTGAACACCTGGCCGGGCGGCGCGAAGCGCGTACGGCGCAGGTCGTGCGGATCGGACGGCCATACATGCTCGAAGTCGCGCTCGCGCGAGCGCACGACGTTGAGCCAGCGGCCGTGATCGCGCCGCCCCTGCACATAGTCCTCCATTTCGCGCGCGCCGGGCACGTCGAAGAGGTCCTTCATAGAGAAGATGCCGTGCAGCTCGCCCTCCCAGCCGAGCGTCTCAAACATCGCTGTGCGGATGCCGGCTCGGCCTTCGAACAGCCGCACGCGCGGCGTGAGGGTCTGCTTGTGCGCGATGGCGTGCAGCTGCGGTACAAGGTCGTCAATCAGCTTGCCCTCGAGTTCCCATCGCGCACGAAGCACATCCGGACTGTTCGCGCGGACGGCGCTGCCCGGCCGACCGCGGCCACTGGCGTGGCTCTGCGACGCCGGAACCGCGCTGAGGAGCCCTTTCGCCGTCAGTCGCTCGGCGATCTCGTAGCCGTTCGTTCGGGTGATGCCGGCTTCGCGGCTGGCTTGTGCGATCGAGGGTGACCCGAGCTGGATCACCGCGACGTAGAACGCGGCCTCCGCACGGGTGAGCCCGAGTGTTATGAGCCGCGCGCACTCGCTCGGCCAGCTGTTCAACTCGAATCTCGTCTTCGACGCGAGCGGCGAGCTTGTCAACCACCGCCGCAAGCTCGTGGCGACGTATCACGAGCGCCTCACGTGGCCCCACGGAGATGCCCACGATCTCAAGCCCGTCGACCTGGGCGGATGGAACCTCGGCGCGCTCATCTGCGGTGAGAACACCAACACGCTCGCGCGCTATGCGCTGCTGGCGCAGGGCGAGCGCCTGCATATCGCGACTTATCCGTCGACATGGCCGTTCGACGGGAGCCCGGACCGCGCCGACTACGATCTGGCCGAGAGCATCCGCATCCGCTCGGCGGCGCACTGCTTCGAGGGCAAGGTGTTCAATATCGTCGCCGCGACGGCGCTGGACGACGCGGCGGTCGACGCGACGGCGCGCGGCGATGCGGAGATCGAGGCGCGTATCCGCTCCTCCCGCACTATCTCGCTCATCCTCGGGCCGTCAGGCGAGGTGCTCGCGGGTCCGCCATCCGAGAACGAGGAGATCCTCTACGCGACGATCGACTTGGGCGACGAGATCATCCCCCAAGAAGGCGCAGGACATCGTCGGCACCTACAACCGTTTCGACGTGTTCCAGGTGACGATGGGCCAGGCGCGCCAGGTGCCGTTGCGCATCACCTCGCGCGACGAGGCCGACCGCGAGGCGGTGCAGCTGTGAGCGTCGTGACCGAGACGCCCACGGCCGAGCAGGGGTCGGCGAAGCACGGCAAGAACGCCCTGTTCGGGGCGATGTTCGGCTTCTTCGCCGACATGTACGACATCTATCTGCCGGTCGTCGCCCTAGCTCCCGCGATGGTGTACTTCCAGCCGGAAGACTCGTCGACGATCGACACAGCGGTCTTCGCCGCGCTTATCTTTACCGCGTCGATCCTGGGCCGACCGCTGGGGTCGCTGATCTTCGGGCCGCTGGGCGACCGCATCGGGCGCCGCACCACGACCCTCATCGCCGCCGGCGGATCGGCCGTCTGCACGGGAATAATGTGCGTCATGCCGGGCTACGCGGCCATCGGCATCTGGGCGCTGGTGATGCTCGTCGTCCTGCGCCTGCTCGACGGGGTCTTCCTCGGCGGCGAGTACACGGCGGCCAACCCGCTCGCGATGGAGCACGCGCCGAAGCACCGCCGCGGCGTGTACGGCTCGCTCATCAACATGGGGTTCCCGCTGTCGCTTGCGTTCATCACGGTCGTGACGATGATTACGCTGCACTTCCTTCCTGCGGGTGACGCCTTCTCAGCGTATGCGGTGTGGGGCTGGCGGATTCCCTTTGTCATCGGCTTCATTCTGTGTCTGGCGCTGTTCATCGCGTACCTGCGTGCAGTGCCGGAATCGGAGCTGTGGGCCACGGAGGACAAGCCGAAGGGGCCGATCATCGGTCAGCTGTTCGCTCCCGGGTTGCGGCGGGTGTTCCTGCTCGCGTGCGTCACCGTCACGGGCCTGTGGTTCTCGATGAACGGAACGGTCGGCGTCTTCGCCGGGCACTTCCAGGGTCTCGGGGTTGACACGGGAACCACGAATGCAATCATTCTCGTCGCCTCGACGATCAGTGCTGCGCTCTTCCCGGTGGTCGGACATCTGAGCCAGCGCCTCGGGCGTCGCAGGGTGATCCTCGCGATCGGCACAGTGATCCTGATCCTGGGCACCGGCGGGATGGTGCTCGCGGTCGCGACCGTCGGCACGGCGCTGATGGCGGTCAGTGCGGTGCTGATGCTCATCTCTGGGTTCCTGATCTGGGCCACAATCACGGCGTTCCTCATCGAGCTGTTCCCTACGCACATCCGTGCCACCGGGTATGGGATCGCTTACGCCATCCCGAGCATCGTTCCCGCGTTCTACGCGTACTACATGGTCTGGATGGACGGAGTCCTGCCGTACGAGTACACGCCGGCCGTGATCATCGCGCTGGGCGGTCTGCTGATAGTGGGCGGCTCCGCCTCAATCCGCGACGCGCGCGATAAGGACCTCGCCGACATCTGAATCGCTGTGACGGGCGCGGGTACCGGCCGTACCCGCGCCCGTGACGCGGCGTCATCTTCGACGGCGGCCCAGGCGGAGATTGGAGAGGATGGCGGCATGTCGATCCGTCCCGATGCCGATTCCATCGCGCCTGCCGTGTAAGTGCTGCACGACAGCGCTGGGTGGATCCCACCGCTGCGCGAGGCGTTCGACGAGCGCGATCGCCCTCGTCGCGATCGCCCAGGTTGGCGTGCTCACAGGAGGTGGGCGGCTGCGTTCCGCCTCATCGACCCTGTGGGCGCTGTCGGGTGGATCCGCGTCGCCGGGGCCGCTCGGGGTCGCCCTCACCGGCGACCTGATGCGCTTCACCGGTCCCGAGCGCAGCATCGGCTTCCGCTGGTTCAGCGATCCCGCCTCCCGCGCCCTGTACGCGCCCGAGGACCATGCCTTCCTGTCGCGGCTGTGGGCCTCGGGGCTGCGCGAGGTCGTCTCGCGCCGCGGCCCCGCCTCGCGCGCCGCGCGCCTGGCCGAGCTGCTGCTCGCGCGCAGCGCGGAGTTCCGCGAGGTCTGGGAACGGCACGAGGTCGGCCTGCGCCCGGGCGAGACCAAGCGGTTCGTGCACCCCGCGCTCGGCGCCATGGAGCTGACCTGCCAGAACCTCGTCGATCCGTTCTCGTCGCAGTCGCTCCTCGTCTACACGGCCGCGCCCGGCAGCGAGAGCCACGACAAGCTCGCCCTGCTCTCGACCCTCGCGCCCCGCGCGGTGCACTGATCCCGGCGCGGGCGCTCAGGCCGGGGCACGCTGCGCGCGGCGGATCACCACGCGGCCGCGCCCCGGAGGATGGTCGGACACGCGAGCGCGCGAAGGAGGGGCGGCACCCGGGGGATGCCGCCCCTCCTCGCGTGGGGGTTTCCGGCGTGCGATCAGGCCGCGATCGCCGGGGCGTCGCTGCCGTGCTGGATCTCGATCTTGCGGGGCTTGGCCTTCTCGCTGATCGGGATGAGCACGCTGAGCACGCCGTTCTCGTACCGGGCCGAGATCGCCTCGGTGTCGATGCCCTGGCCGAGATTCAGCTGACGCAGGAAGGTGCCCGAGGCACGCTCGCGGGTGATCCACGAGACGCCCTCGTCGCTGCGCACGGTCCGCTCGGCGCGGATCGTGAGCACCTGACCGTCGACGTCGATGTCCACGCTGCCGGGATCGATCCCCGGCAGGTCGGCGCTGAGAACGTAGTGATCGCCGTCGCGGTACAGGTCCATCGGCATCAGCCGCGGCCCCTGACGGTCGAGCATCTGCTGGGCGACGCGGTCCAGCTCGCGGAACGGATCGAAGAACATCGCCATGGTGATCGTCCTCCTTCTGTCTGGCGCTGTTCACCTCACAGAATCGAGTCGGATCGACTCACTTCGATTATTAGCACTCTCGGGGTGAGAGTGCCAACTTCACAGCGATCTCGAAGCTGCGCGGCTCAGCGGCCGAAGATGCCGATCACGTTGAGGGCGAACCACGCGATCGCGAGGAGCGCGACCACGACACCCGCCGACGACCATCCCTTCTTCAGACGCCGCCCGGGCTCGGCGACGCCGGGTGCCGGCGCCGGCGGCGCGACGACGGCCTCGTCGCCGAAGGGCAGGGTCTCTCCGGGGGCGACGGCGGCGCGGGCGACGGCGGCGGACGGGTCGGCCCCCGCCGCGAGCCGCTCGTCCCGCCACCGACCCCACTGAGCGAGCTTGTCCATGAGGGCCGCGACCACCGAGAACAGCCATGCCCAGGTGCGCGGATCGAGCGTCGAGACGTTCCGTCGGGTGTAGAGGAAGAGCCAGTCGTCGACGATCTCGACGTCGAGCTGCCCGGCGTGGTCGATGAACCGCGCCATGATGTCGGGCGTGAACAGGTACAGCGCGTCGCGCTCGTAGCCCTGCGGGCAGTACAGCGCGAAGTGGCGGTCGAAGTCGCCCTCCAGGCTCAGGCGCTGATCGCGGTCGAAGGTCGTGGGCAGGTTGGAGCCGAACACGCTGTTGTTGCCGAGCGCGTCGAGCACGATGTGCGGCAGCGGGGCGTCGAGGTGGATCGCCACGTAGCCCCAGCGGTGCGTGGTGCGGTTCTTGCCCGATCCGGTCGTGTAGCGGTAGTTGCCGAACTCGACGAAGCGCGGGTGCTCGCCGCGCACCCGGCCGGTGGCCTGGCGCGAGTTGCCGCGGTTGAAGATCATGCCGGGAAGGCGCGGATCCTCGGCTCGGGGCAGGTAGCGCATTCCGTTGGCGCGGGCGAAGTGGTCGAGCCGGTATGCGGCCTCGGGGGAGCCGATCGCGCCGCGCACGACGGCGACGATCATGATGATCGGCACGGCGAGGAACAGCAGCGGCACGAGCACGAACGCCGGCGACGGCCGGTCCCCGGAGAAGGCGCCCCCGATCAGCGGCAGCATCGCCAGCCCGACGACGAGGAAGACCGACGCGAACGCGATCATGCCGGCGACGAGGCAGCCCTGGCCCGTGCCGACGCCGTTCGCGCGCTGCTGCGCCCGCCACGCCTTCACGGCGGCGCGGTCCACGGGATCGACGAGCGGCCGCGCGTCGAAGCGATAGGCGGAGGGCGACGGCTGGCTCACCCTGCCACCGTACGACAGCCGGCCCGCGCGCCGCGGGCGGATCCGCGCCTTCTGCGTCGGCGCCCGGGGTGGCACGATCGGGGCATGCTGACGCTGAGCGGGCAGGAGGCGCGGCGCATCGCGGTGCGCGCGCAGTTCCTCGACGCGTACCGGCCGCAGTCGCTGCTCGAGGTCATGGATCAGCTCGCGGGCGTGCAGATCGATCCGACCACCGCGGTCGCGCGCAGCCAGGAGCTCGTGCTGTGGTCGCGCCTCGGCGACGCCTTCGCGCCGGCCGACCTCACCCACGCCCTCGAGGTGGAGCGCACGGTGGCTGAGCACGTCACGCTGCTGCGCCCGATGGCCGACATGGGCGTCGTGCTCGCGGTCGCGGACGAGTGGGTGAATCCCGCGACGAGCGCCTGGGTCGAGGCGAACGCGGCGTTCCGCGACCGGATCCTGGCGCGGCTGCGTGCGGACGGCCCCCAGACGACGGCCACGCTGCCGAACGACCCCGAGGTGCCGTACGCCTCCACCGGCTGGGACGACGAGCGCAACACCGGGCGGATGCTCGAGGTGCTGTGCCTGCGCGGCGAGGTCGCGGTCGCCGGGCGGGAGGGCCGCCGGCGCCTGTGGGATCTCGCCGAGCGCGTGTACCCGGCCGACCTGCACGTGCAGTCGCCGGACGAGGCCCGCGCGATCCGCGACGAGCGCCGCCTGCTGTCGCTCGGCATCGCCCGCGAGAAGCCGCTGCGTTCCCCGGCGGAGCCCTCGCCGCTCGGCCCGATCGGGCTCGAGGCCGTGGTCGAGGGCGTCGAGGGCACGTGGCGCGTGCATCCGGACGTGCTCGGCGCCGAGTGGGCGGGGGATCGGGCGGCGCTGCTGTCGCCGTTCGACCGGATGGTCTACGCCCGCGACCGGGCGCGCGACCTGTTCGGCTTCGAGTACGTGCTCGAGATGTACAAGCCCGCCGCCCAGCGGCGCTGGGGCTACTTCGCGCTGCCGATCCTCTTGGGCGACCGCCTCATCGGCAAGCTCGACGCGAAGGCCGACCGCAAGAAGGGCGTGCTCACGGTGAACGCGATCCACGAGGACGTGCCGTTGTCGCCGGCCGACGCCGACGCCGTCGACGCCGAGCTCGAGGCGCTCGCCGACTGGCTGGGTCTCGAGCTGCGGCGCTGACTCAGGCGCGATCGATCAGGGTGTCGGCGAGGCGGTCGATCTCGGCCGCGGTCATCCCGTGCGCGATCAGGTAGTCGGTGATCGAACCGTGGCGGGCGTCGATCCGCGCGAGCGTCGCCTCGAGCACGGCGGCGGGGCTCGCGGTGACGAGCCCCACGATCTCGGGGGTCGGATCGATGCCCCTGGCGCGGATGGCGGCGAGCATCTGGTCGGCCCACTCGCCGCGCAGGTTGGCCTCGGTCAGCGCGTAGTCGGCGACCACGTCCTCGCGGGCCACGCCCACCGCCGACAGCGCGAGCGCGATGACGAGCCCCGTGCGATCCTTCCCCGCCGTGCAGTGCACGAGCACCGCCTCGTGCGGTGCCGTGCCCGCGATCACGCGCACCGCGGCCGCCAGCGCCTCGCCCCGCTCGTCGACGATGTGCTCGTAGACCCGCGCGATGCCGGAGGCCGCGGCCGAGACGGGCGCCGCCCCCGCGAAGACGGGCAGATGATGCACGGTGATCGGCAGCTCGGCGAGGGCGCTGGGTGCGGCCTCCAGCTCCATCGCGCTGCGGAGGTCGACGACGTGGGCGATGCCGAGCCCCACCAGGTGCTGCCGCGTCACCTCGTCGATGCGGTGCAGGGCGTCCGAGCGGAACAGCTTGCCCCAGCGCACCGTGCCCGCGGCGGTGTCGTACCCGCCGGCATCTCGGAAGTTGTACAGCCCGGGCAGGCGGTGGTGGCGCTGCGGGGAGGGGGCGATCTCGTCCATGCTCTGCTGTCTATCACGCCGGAGCCCGCCGGGTCAGGCCGCGTCGGCCGCCCACGTGTCGGGGGTGCCGATGCGGGTGAGCGGGCGGAAGAGCGACAGGGCGATCGCGACGGCGACGAGCGTGAGCGCCAGCACGAGGAGCGCGGTGGCCAGGCCGGCGCCCGCGAGCAGGCCGGAGCCGACCAGCGGTGCGAGGGGGAACGAGGCGGCGCCCGAGAGCGCGGCGACCGACGAGAAGCGGCCCTGCATCTGCTCGGGGGTGATGACGGCGGCGTACGAGAAGATCGACGCGTTCAGCGCCGGCGCGAGAAGGTAGGCGACGGTGTAGCAGGCGAGGATCGCGCCGTAGGTGGGGAAGATCGCCATGGCGAGGAACGACAGCGACATCACGGCCATGCACGCGGGCACGATCGTGCCCGTGCGCACCCGCTTCACGAGCACCGGCGCGAGGAACGATCCCGCCAGCAGCGAGGCGCCGATCATCGTGCTGAGCAGGCCGATGAGGAACGGATCGGTGCCGCGCTCGGCCAGGTCGAGCGTCACGGCGATCGTCGAGCCGTTGCTCGCGGTGTTCAGCACGATCGCGAGCGCGATCATGACCACGAACAGGGGCTGCGAGCCGACGTAGCGCAGGCCCTCGGCGAGCGCCTTGAGCGGGTGCGTGCTGCGCGCCTCGGCGAGGTCGCCGTTCAGCGGCCGGCGGATGAGGATGGCGCCGACCGCGGCGACGAGGTGAGCTCGCGCGCGACCGGCGCGACCGCGTGTGGAAGCCGCTCTCGACCGACGGGTACCGGCTGAGCAAGGACTCCCCGGAGGCGCGGCTCGTGACCGAACCCGTGCTGCGCTGGCTGCGCGCCGTGCTGGGAGGTGAGCCGGAGGCCTTCATCGGCGAGCCGGACGAGACGGTTCGCATCGGCAGCATCAGTCAGGCGCCGCTGACCAAGGCGGAGGCGGAGGAGCTGTCCGCCGAGCTGCAGGAGCTCGGCGCCCGCTGGGGGGAACGGCTCCGCAACGCCCGCGACGCCGATCCCGACACCCCGCGCCCGCTCTACCAGATGGTCTTCGCGCTCGGTCCGCTGCTGCGCTCGCGCCGCGAGGCGGACGGTTCGCGGGAAAAGCCCTGATCGGATAGACTACGAAGGTTGTGCGGCCTCACGCCGCGCGATGTGCAACACACCCTCCTGCCGTCGAGAGATGCTCGGCGGCCGATCTAGTCCGAAGGAGGTGGGTCAATGACGCACCAGTACGAACTCATGGTGATCCTTCAGCCGGAGATCGACGAGCGCCAGGTCCCCACGATTCTCGACAAGTTCCTGAAGGTCATCACGGATGCTGATGGCACGATCGACAAGGTCGATGTCTGGGGCAAGCGCCGCTTCGCCTACGAGATCCAGAAGAAGAACGAGGGCATCTACGCCGTCGTCAACTTCACCGCCACGAGCGAGGCCACCGTCGAGCTCGACCGCCAGCTCAAGCTGAACGAGCAGATCATGCGCACCAAGGTGCTGCGTGCCGAAGAGGCGATCGCCATGATCGCGTCCGAGGCCAAGCGCGCCGAGGCCAAGGCTGCTCGCAAGACGGCGGCGAAGGCCTAAGCACCATGGCCGGCGAAACCGTCATCACCGTGGTGGGGAACCTCACGGCGGACCCGGAGCTTCGTTACACGAACAACGGCGTCCCCGTGGCGAACTTCACGATCGCCTCGACGCCGCGCACGTTCGATCGCGCTTCGGGCGAGTGGAAGGACGGCGAAGCCCTCTTCCTCCGTGCGAGCGTGTGGCGTGACTTCGCCGAGCACGTGGCCGGATCGCTGACCAAGGGCATGCGCGTCATCGCGCAGGGCCGCCTGAGCCAGCGCTCCTACCAGGACCGCGAGGGCAACCAGCGCACCGCGATCGAGCTGGAGGTCGACGAGATCGGCCCCTCGCTCCGCTTCGCGACCGCGCAGGTCACCCGCGTGGCACGTGGATCCGGCGGCGGTCAGCAGTTCGGCGGCGGGCAGCAGCAGCCCCGCCAGCAGGTGTCGGAGGAGCCGTGGGCGACTCCGGGATCGGCCGGAGCCGACGCATGGAGCACCCCGGGATCCTTCGGCGACGACACCCCGTTCTGAGCCGGAACCCCATCCAGATCTCTCTTTCTCACTAAGGACCCAACATGGCTGGAAAGTCGAGCGGCGACCGCCGCAAGCCGCGGAAGGGCGCGAAGAACGCCGCTCCCGCGAAGTCGATCCGGGTCGGCGTCATCGATTACAAGGATGTCGCCACCCTTCGCAAGTTCATCTCGGAGCGCGGCAAGATCCGCGCCCGTCGCATCACCGGCGTCTCGGTGCAGGAGCAGCGTCTGATCGCCAAGGCGATCAAGAACGCTCGCGAGATGGCTCTCCTGCCCTACGCGGGCGCGGGCCGGTAAGGAGCACCCATGTCGAAGCTGATTCTCACGAACGAGGTCGACGGCCTGGGCAGCGCCGGAGACGTGGTCGAGGTCAAGGACGGGTACGCCCGCAACTACCTCATCCCGCAGGGATTCGCCGTGGCGTGGACGCGCGGTGGCGAGAAGCAGGTGGCGTCGATCCGCGCCGCCCGCGAGGCCCGCGCGATCGCGACCCACGAGGAGGCCGTCGCCCTCAAGGGCAAGCTGGCCGAGGGCAAGGTCAAGCTCGCCGTCAAGGCGGGCGCCGAGGGGCGCCTGTTCGGCTCGGTCAAGCCGGCGGACATCGCCGCCGCCGTGTCCGAGGCCGGCCTGGGCGACCTCGACAAGCGCAAGATCACCATCCCGTCGCCGATCAAGTCGGTCGGCGAGCACGAGGCTCTCGTCCGTCTGCACGACGACGTGACCGCCGTGATCAACATCCAGGTGGTCGCGCTCAAGAAGTGACGCCCTGAGCGCACGCCGAGACGGCGCGGGTCCTTCGGGATCCGCGCCGTCTCGCGCTGTATGTGGATGAAGATGCGACGAGCGACGACCTTCATGTGCAGGTTGAAGTGCAGTTCTCTCCACAGACTGTGGAATCGGAAAAGCTCTGATTACGCGCAGTTTCTGCGCACGATGATGCGGGCGTGTCCAAATCTGTCCACAGGCGGCGTCCACACCGTGCACGGCGTTTTGCCCAGGATCGTCCACAGAGTTATCCACAGGGTGAATTGCGGGCGGGGTGAACGACTCCTAGCGTGAACCGGCAGGCCCGACTCGACGTCCATCGCGATGTCGGAGGTCCGTGGTTCCATCCCGATGAACGATCAAGCCAGCAGAGGAAGTGGTGCGCGCGTGTCGATCGCTGACATCTCGGAGGAGCGACTCGGTAGCTCCCGGGATCAGGAGCGCACGCCGCCGAACGACCTGCTGGCGGAGCAGAGCACCCTGGGCGGGATGCTGCTGTCGAAGGACGCCGTCGCCGACGTCATCGAGACGCTGCGAGGGCCGGACTTCTACATCCCGAAGCACGAGCTGATCTTCGAGGCGATCCTCTCGCTGTACTCGCACGGCGAGCCCACCGACGTGGTCGCCGTCACCGACGAGCTGCTCAAGACGGGTGACCTGCAGCGAGCCGGCGGTGCCGACTACCTGCACACCCTCACCTCGATCGTGCCGACGGCGGCCAACGCCGGCTACTACGCCGAGATCGTCGCCGACAAGGCGCTGCTGCGCCGCCTCGTCGAGGCCGGCACTCGTATCGTGCAGATGGGGTACCAGGGCCAGGGTGACGCGACCGACCTCGTCAACGCGTCGCAGGCGGAGATCTACAGCGTCACGGGCACCGAGACCACCGAGGACTACGTGCCGCTCAACGTCGCGGTCGACGCGGCGATCGAGGAGATCGAGGCCGCCCGCGGGCGCGACGGCCAGATGACCGGCATCCCGACCGGGTTCACCGAGCTCGACACGCTCACCAACGGCCTGCACGGCGGACAGATGATCGTCGTCGCCGCCCGTCCCGCCATGGGCAAGGCGCTCGCACTGGACACCCCACTGCCGACGCCGAGTGGATGGACGACCATGGGCGAGGTGCAGGTCGGCGACGAGCTCTACGACGCGGCCGGGCGCCCCACTCGCGTCGTGGCGGCGACCGAGGTGATGTACGGTCGTCCGACCTACGAGGTCGTCTTCTCGGACGGCTCGACGATCATCGCCGATGCCGAGCACCAGTGGGTGACCGAGACGCGCGCGAGTCGTCGGGGCACCGGCGGTACCGGGATCGTGACGACCGAGCAGATGCTCGCGACGCTGACGGTCGGCGCCGAGGCTCGCGCCAATCACTCGATCCGCAACGCGCAGCCGCTCCAGGCTCCCGAGGCCGACCTGCCGATCGCACCCTACGCGCTCGGCGCGTGGCTGGGTGACGGCCACAGCGACGGCGCCCGGCTGACGAGCGAGACGGCCGAGATCCCGGCGCTGATCGCGCGCCAGGGCGTGCGCGTCGAGGCGCGCGGGCAGATGCTCTACGCGCTGAAGCTCCTTGAGCGTGAGCCGCTGGTGCGCGACTGCGAGGTGTGCGGCGCGGAGTTCATCGCCCGGCACCCGCACGTGCGCACGTGCGGTCGGACGTGCGGCCCGAAGAACAAGGGCGCGCACCCTGAGCGCATGTCGTGCCCGGATTGCGGGAAGCCGTTCTCGGGGGAGTCGTGGCAGTGCGCCGCGTGCTACCGCGATCACGGCTCGTTCACCGCACTGCTGCGGGGACTCGGCGTGCTCGGCGACAAGCACATTCCCTCCGCGTACCTTCGCGCATCGGAGGCGCAGCGCCGCGAGCTGCTCGCGGGACTGATGGACACCGACGGCTCGGTCGTCCGCGGCGTCGGGTCCTGCCAGTTCGCGGTGACGAGCAAGAAGCTGGCCGACTCGGTCTACGAGCTGATCGTGGGGCTCGGGTATCGCTGCGGCCGCACCACCAAGCGGGTGCGCGGTCGCAGCGAGGCATCATCGACGGCGTACATCCTGAACTTCTCGACGACCGACGACGTCTTCTGGCTCGAGCGCAAGCGCGCGCTCCACGCCCAGGAGCGCCCGTCGAACGCCACGCGCATCGGCCGCCGGTACGTGACGGCTGTGCGACCGATCGAGAGCGTGCCCGTGCGGTGCGTGCAGGTTGACAACGACGAGCACCTGTACCTCGCCGGCGAGTCGATGATCCCCACCCACAACTCGACGCTGGCGCTCGATTTCGCCCGTGCAGCGGCAATCAAGCACCAGAAGCCGGCCGTGTTCTTCTCGCTCGAGATGGGCAAGGCCGAGATCGCCATGCGCCTGCTCAGCGCGGAGGGCGCGATCCCGCTGCAGAACCTGCGCAAGGGCATGCTCGACTCGCGCGACTGGACCACGGTCGCGCAGACGCAGGGGCGCATCCACGACGCCCCGCTGTACATCGACGACAGCCCGAACATGACGCTCGTCGAGATCCGCGCCAAGTGCCGGCGGCTGAAGCAGCGCGTGGGCCTGAGCATGGTGATCATCGACTACCTGCAGCTGATGACGAGCGGCAAGCGCGTCGAGTCACGACAGCAGGAGGTCTCGGAGTTCTCGCGCGCGCTCAAGCTCCTCGCCAAGGAGCTCCAGGTACCCGTCATCGCGCTGTCGCAGCTGAACCGTGGCCCCGAGCAGCGCACCGACAAGCGCCCGCAGGTCAGCGACCTCCGCGAGTCGGGATCGATCGAGCAGGACGCCGACATGGTCATCCTGCTGCACCGAGACTCGGTCTACGACAAGGACACCCGCCCCGGCGAGGCGGATCTCATCGTGGCCAAGCACCGAAACGGACCGACGGCGACGATTGAGGTCGCCTTCCAGGGACACTTCTCCCGCTTCACCGACATGGCCCCCTCGGGCTTCGGCGGAGTGTAGGTTCTCGGCGAAGATGGCGGATTCTCAGATGAAGTGGCGGACAAATGGCGGATCCGCCATGTTCCTGAGAACGCTGCATGTAGTCGGACGTGAGGGCGCCGAGTATGCGGGACGAGAGACGGCGACTCTTCCGCAAGATGTCCGAGGTCGGCCGTACGCTGAATCAGCGCCCGCACCCGGGCCGCTGGGGAGAGGTGCTCCATGACGGTTCTCGAGTCTTTCGCTACCCTGCAGTCGGTTGTCGACGCGGATGTGAAGGTCGTGCAGATTGCCCGTGACCGTCGCGACACCTTCACGTCCGCGTTGCTGACCGCGCCGGATGTGAAGGTGGTGTGGGGGTCGGGTTCGCTCGCCCGCAGCACCCAGCTGCAGCCGGTGCATGATGTGGATCTCGTGGTCGAGTTCGATCAGGACGAGCACCCGGACTGGGGCGAGGACGGGGGCTCTGCCGAAGAGGCGATCGAGCGTTGCCATGATCTGGTGAACGATCTCCTCTCCGTGTCCCACGGATCGCGCGCGCAGCTGGTGCGCCTGATCCGCACCGCCGACCGCAATCGCGCCGCGAAGTGTTTCGTCGATCCGCCGGAGCAGGACAACGCGTTCACTGTCGATGTGATGCCAGCGTTGCGACGTCCGGACGGGATCCTGATCCCGTTCAAGAAGGAGGAGCGCTGGTCGCTCGCAGACCCTGAGTACCTCATCAACGAGGTCGCACGGCGGCAGCAGGACTGGTCGTTGTTTCGCCCGCTGGTCCGGGTCCTCAAGTACTGGTCGCGTCAGCATGAAGATGTGACCGGCACGGTCAAGTCGCTCGTGATGGAGGTTCTCGCGTTGGACTGCCTGTCGGTGAGCAACAACCGACCCGAGGCGTTGAAGAACTTCTTCGTCAACGCCTCGACGCACTCCTTGCGCGTTGAAGATCCCGCGGAGCTCTCCGGGTTGATCCAGCCGAGTCTGGACGTGGCCGGTCTGCGCAGGTCCCTAGAGGATGCAGCAGCTGACGCCGTCGCGGCGCTTCGGGCCGTCGCCTCCAATGATCAGCCGGCCGCGACACGTCACTGGCAGTCCGTCTTCGGGACTGCGTTCCCGCTCGTACTGCCTCCCGGTGGAGCGGGAGAGACTGGGCCGCGTCCGGTTCGCGATTCCCCGCAGGGCTGACCTTGATCCTCCGCAGCTGGTGGGAGGATGACCCGGGTCGTCTCGCGCAGGAGATCGACGACATCGGTTCGGTGGCCCCCGCCCTCGAGTGGACGCCCGAAGGTGCCGGTCACTTCAGCGGCGCACTCCCGGTATGGCCATTCACACGACCCGAACCAGCCGGGCTGTCAAACCTCGTCGACCAGCCGCTGCGCGCGCGGGTCGCGTACGGGCACGGCTTCCCCGCGGTCCCACCAATCCTCTACCCTTTGGAACCGCAGCCCGACGTCACCCTGCGAAGCTTCACCCAGTACCACGTGCTCCCCAATGGCGGCCTCTGCCTGCTCCGTGATGCCGACCAGTGGGACCTCTTCTCGCGGACCAGCGATCTGATCCTGAAAGCGTCGGGATGGATGATCGAGTTCGCCCTGTTTCAGCGCGGCAAGATCCCGAACATGACAGTCAACGGCATCGTCACCGACGAGCAACTCGATCACTTGATCACCGCGACCGCGGAAGAGACAGCGTGACCGAGCACAGCGCATGAGTGGCGAGAACTGGCTGGTGCTGTTGCCCACCGAAGCGATGGAGGTCATCGACAAGTCGTACGCGTGGGGCAATCTCACCTGCCGTCTGTCCGCACCGGACAAGGCCGCCATAGTCGTCGCCCTCTCGAACGAAGACTCGGACCTCGTCCATCTCACGGAGGATCCCGACCACTTCCTCACGGTCGCCGACTTCAATCGCGTCGGCCACTGGTACCGAGTGCCGGCGGACGCCGCGTTTTGCGCGTACCTTCTCACCCACCAACACGCGACAATGCCCTTCGACGCCTTCCAGACCCTCGTCCCGCAGGCGATCGCACCGCTTCCCGGCCAATGGCACATCGCCGTGACCTTCTGTCCCGACCCTCCGGAGATCCGCGATGGGGAACGGCTTCCGGCCTGGTCGGCGTGGACGATCTCGAACGACACCGTCCGCCCCATTTCTTTGGACATCCAGGACGGAACCCAGCATGTGACCGCCCTTGGAAGCCTCTGGCCAACCAGCCTCCTCTCGACCTCGCGGGCGCTCCTGCTAGGCGCCGGCAGCATCGGAGGAGCCGCAGCCGAAGCACTCGCAAGCTACGGAGTTGGCCACATCGACCTGGTCGATCCTGACAAGATCCTCTTCCACAACGTTCCCCGGCACGTCCTCGCTGCCGCGAGCGTTGGAATGTCCAAAGTGGATGGATTAAAGGCATCCCTGAACAGGCAGTGGCCGGAAAGCAACATCAGCCCATGGCCCATCGACCTCACCGCCAACGCCAACATCACCCGACCCCTGATTGACGCCGCCGACATCATCATCTGCACCGTCGACGGAGTCGAACCCCGACGCGTCGCAAACTACCTTGCACGCCGTGCGGGCAAACCGATTGTGTTCGCCTGCGTCCTCGCCGACGGCAGATACGGAGAGATTCTGCGCATCCGTGCACTGCCCGAGGTCGGATGCCTCGACTGTCAGCGTCGATACATGCGCGACAACGGAATGATCGATCCCGAACCGAGCCTGGACCGAGGCTACGGGGACGGCACCCGACACAACCCGATGACCGCAATAGGTGGAGACCTTCACCTCGTTGGGAGCATCGCAGCGAAAGTCGCCGTCGCGACTCTCTTGCAAAACGCCGGTGAAGTCGATCAGACCCTCACCGATGACAACCTCGTCATCGCCCTCCGCCCATCACCCGGCTACGCCGCCCCCTTCGATGCGCGACGAGCACTCCACCCGCACTGGTCCTCCGCGACGCCCCCTTACCCGGACTGCCCCGCATGCCATCGCCACCCGTGAGCTGGACCGTCGGTATCACCCAGGGTGCGCTCACATCGATCAGAACGATCATCGCGAGAAGCGACCCCACGCTCGAAACCGGCGGTGCACTCTTCGGACACGAAAACGCCCTCGTCATTACATCCGCCTCCGCACCCGGTCCGAACGCCGTCCACCAACCCGGCTACTTCCTCCGTGACCTCGAATACACCCAACTCGCCGCGGACCGCGCCCACAAGGTCGACCGCTCACAATGGATCGGAGAATGGCACACCCATCCCAACGGTCCGCCAGAACCCAGCCCGCTGGATCTCAACACCTACATCTCCCACCTCGTCGACTTGGAACTTCGCTTCCATCGATTCATCGCGCTTATTGGGTCACCGAATCCCCGCCCGCACCTGAGCGTATGGGTGCTCGCGCAATCGCCAGACGGCATCGAACTCCACCGTGCCGCGCTCGCACTCACAGCAACCGATCAGGGCTCGCGGAACCAGATGCCACCCGGCGAAGCCACTGAAGTCCAACATCGAAGTTGAGGTTTCACCAGTACCGGCCGCTGCCCACATCATTGCTGACCGCTATGCGCGACGGGTAGAACTACGTCGTGGACCTACACAAAGCGCGTGGCGTCCGAACACGAACATTCGACACCATCCCCGCGGGCGATCTCCCAGCCGCGTCCATTGAAAGCGAGACCACCCATGTCCGAACCGTTCGACCTTGCCAAGGCATATACGGCGAAGCAGGACCACATGCTCACAGGGCTGGGGCTCATGCCGCAGTTCACAGATCATCCCGGCACCAAGGGTGACGCCACCGAGGAGCAATGGGTCAGCGTGCTCCGGGAGTTTCTTCCCCAGCGATACGGGGTCGGGCCAATCTTCGCAATCGACTCCCTCGGGCAACAGAGCGGACAGATCGACATTGCGATCTTCGATCGACAGTACTCGCCCCTTTTTTTCGAGCAGGGCGACGTCCGCTTCGTGCCGGTCGAGAGCTTGTACGCCGTTTGTGAGGTGAAGCCCAGAATGAACAAGGAGAACCTCGACTACGCCCGGGACAAGGTCGCCAGCGTTCGCCGACTTCACCGCACCTCAGCGGAGATCCGGCATGCAGGCGGTACGTATCCAGCTCAGGATCCGGAAGCCAAGCCGATCCTGGGTGTCTTTCTCAGCACGGATCTTGATTGGGGAGATATCCGCGGTGCTGCAGCTGTGGGCTCGATCACCGAGCCTCAGCCCACGGGGCTCGATCTCGGCATTGCTGTCCGAGGAGGCGCCTTCGATCAGACTGACGGGGTCGCGTACTCCCCAGGAGGACAGGAACTGATCTGGTTCGCGACGCGTCTGTATCGCGCACTTTCCCGGCTGGGAACAGCTCTAGCAATCGATCTGGATGCCTATTACGTTCCGCTGCAGTCCCCAGGCAGTTAGGAAGCCGTGCGCTCGGCCGATGCGGCTTCCCGGTCGGCGGCGTAGCGTCGCGCGGCTTCCCACCAGTAGTTGTCACGGATCCGGTAGAGCAGGGTCCGCTCTCCGGGCACGCGTCCGACGAACTCAAGGAAGTGTGCGTCGCGGAGCTTGTGGATCAGTGGGTGGACGATGCTCCCCAACAGTCCAGTCGCTTCGACGATCTGCTTGGGAGAGAAGGTGTCGCCTTCGAGGGCGGCGATCTCTATGACGACAGCGTTCATGTAGCTGTTGCCGAAGAACAGCCGCGACTCCGCTGGTGCGATCGGCTCCACTATCGTCATGCCCCGAGTTTCGCATACGTCACCGACGTCCGGCACGTGCGCGAGGTGATTCCGAGGCGACTTCCTTCCCGGTGTTGTCTATCTGACGTACACAACTTGATTCTGGTCGTTTCGAGAGTACAGTGAATGTGACATTCACTAGAACGTACGTCACGTAGTACGTAATTGACCGATTCGCAAGAGCAACTCGGTATGACGTGTGTTACGTATTCGTGGTGGTTTCGTGCATGGATGCACGCGTGTGTGGGCGCCCATGATGGCGACATGTTCACAAACCGCCGGACCGCAGGGGCTGGTTCGTTTCCGTTGTCGTACCAGGGAGCGTCGGGGCTGTGACCGGGCTGGCGTCGACGGTTCAGATTCGCAGGTCAGACGATCACGTCGATGTCATCGCCTTGAATGATGTTCGTCTTCGTCAGTTCGATACCGCGGTGCCGTGGCGGGAGTTTCGTTGGTACCGCAAGCAGCGACACTTCTCCGGCTCGTACTGGTCGGCGACGATGGAGGCCCCGGTGGGGTACGAGTCGCGGTTGGAGTATGTGAACCTGCTGCTGGCCGACTTCGACCCGCGGGTGGTGTGGATCCTCTCGCAGCCGTTTCTGCTCGACGGCGATGATCGCGGCACGCGCCGCAAGCACGTCCCGGATTACCTGTTCGTCCACGCCGATGAGTCGGGGTGCGTGGTTGATGTGAAGCCGGCTGAGAAGTTGTCACGCCCGAAAGTGCGCGATTCTCTGGGATGGTCGCGGCGCGTGATCGAGGGGCACGGCTGGGAGTACCGGGTGCAATCCGAGCCCGATCCTGTCGTGCTGGCGAACGTGCGGTTCCTCGCCGGGTATAGGCGGCGCTTCCAGTTCCTCGAGTCCGAAGTCGATGGCGCAGCAGAGTTGCTATCCACTCCGGTCACATTCGGCGAAGCGGTGCGAGCTGTCACGGCGATCACTGCCGATCCGCGATTGGCTCGGTCCGTTGTGTTGCACCTGATGTGGACGCGGCGCCTGCACACGGACCTCACCCGCGTGCTCGACATCACCAGCCTCCTGGAGACATGAGTGTCGAGCGCGACGATCCACACACCCGCAGATCAACGAGAAGGGAAACGCGTCCGATGAAGAACACCTGGAAGGTCAGCCCGGGGGCCCAGATTGCCTACGACGGAAAGATGTGCACGGTCGCGGAGATCGGTGATGGCGCCGTCATCGTCCGCACCGCGGATGGGCGCACTCGCCGTCTCCGCATGATCGATGTGCTGCAACCGGAGTCGGAAGGCGGCAGAGTGCACGTGCCAGGCAGGGTGGGCGACGACGAGCAGACGCAACCTTTGATGCTTGTCTGGTCGGACGCAACCCAGTCCGCTCAGGCGGGTGCTCACCATCGGGCGGATCACGTCCGTGAGGTGCTCACGGGATACCGGTCGGGCAGTCGTGAGGTCGCCCGAGAGGGCGAGCCACGACTGGAGTACCACCCGCAACGGCCGCTCCGAGAGCGACAGAAGGCCAAGGCCAAAGAGCTCGACATAGGCCTACGGACCCTGGAGCGATGGGTCTCCCGGTATCGAGACACCGGGGAAGCGGGTCTCATCGATACCCGGATGTCACGGACGGGTGCGGCACTGACAAACTTCGACCCGCGGTGGGTTGACGCCGCGCGAACGATACTCGATGAGCAGGACGATCAGTCCAAGGTGCAGAAGAAGATCATCCTCGCCCGGATCCGCGCACGCATCGAGAGACTTCACGGCCCCGACGTCGTCACATTCCCGTCCACCGCCAGCGCATACCGGGGCTTGGACGAGCTCACCCGCGGACGAGGCACTTTCGCGGGTTCCACGAAGGCAAAGAGATCGATCGCGAACCGGCCCGCCGCTCCCTACGGACGGTTGACCGCGTCACGTCCCGGTGAGTTCGTACTTCTTGACACCACCCCACTGAATGTGTTCGCCGTCGCTCCGGTGACGGGCAAGTGGGTCTGCGCGGACCTCACGGTCGCGATCGATCTCTACTCACGGTGCATTCTCGGGCTGCGCTTGACGCCAGGATCGACCAAGTCCATCGACGTGTCCGGTGTTCTCGTCGAAGCGATGCTGCCGTTCGACCTACCGGGCAGTTGGGATACCGCCGCTCGTGTCCCGTATCACGGCGTGCCTGACACGGTGCTCGTCGACCCCACCCGAACCGATGTCGCCCGTTTCACACGCGCCGGCATCTTGCCCGAGACGATCGTCGTGGACCACGGTCGCCCTTTCCTCTCCGAGCATGTCACCACCGCGTGCGCCCGACTGGGCATATCAATCCAGCCAGCCCGTATCTACCAGCCCACCGACAAGAGCCCGGTGGAGCGCTTCTTTCGCACTCTCGACTCTCTCCTGCAGGAGCTCCCCGGCTACAAGGGTGCGGACGTGTCGGGTCGTGGGGACGATGTTGAGGGTGAGGCGGTGTATACGGTTCCGCAGTTGGAGCAGATCATCCGCGAGTGGATCGCGACGGTCTATCACCTCCGCCCGCATGAGTCGCTCGCCGATCCCAGCCTCCCGGGTGTGAAGTTGAGTCCGGCGCAGAAGTATGACCAGGGGCTCGCTGTCGCGGGTTCGCTGCGGATGCCGACGGACCGGAATGTGCTGTTGGAGCTGCTGCCGGTGGTGAAGCGTCAGTTCAACCACTATGGGGTGGAGATTCACAATCTTCGCTACACGGGGGATTCGGTGGCGAAGTACCGCAACCGGGCCCGGTCGATCCACCGGGACACGGGCACGGAGTGGCCGTTCGTGGTGAACCCGGACGACCTGACGAAGATCTACTTCCACGACCCGGAGGATCACACCTGGCACACCCTGGAGTGGGAGCACAAGGACGCGTTCGACACCCCGTTCAGTTTGGACGCGTTGGAGTATGCGAAGAAGATTGCGATCCGGCAGGGCCGCCCCTCGCAGGTCGATGATGTTGCCGCGCAGTTGCTCGAGGACTGGGGCGCGGGCCGAGGGTTGACACCGTCGGAGCGGCGGATGAGCGCCCGGATGGCGGCCCGCCTGGATGAGAAGAACCCCGATCCGGAAGGGGTGTGGTCGTTGCGGACGGTGCAACGGATGCTGGACGCAGAACTCACGGCCGGGTCGGACCTGGCGACGGAGCTGACCGGCGGGGTGAGGGATCCGAGGACACGGGTCGATGTGCCGGAGACCGGAGATGATGACGACGAGGACGACATCGACGAGCCCACCATCCGTGGCGACTACCGCTTCGAGCCGATGGAGATGCTCCGATGACAACCACCCAGCCCCAGCCGCAGGCGGGAGCACGGCAGCGGAGCCTGTCCACCTACGAGGGGTGGAACGACTTCGCAGAACGCCCAGCCCGGACCCGTCCGGACACCCTCACGCTGAAGCGGCTGGCGGCGCTATCCACGCAGGAGCGTGTCGGGTATGACTTGGCGCGGCGTCAGTGGCACGCGAACATCCTGCTGCGCACCCGACAGGTGCAGGAGATCGAGTTGCAACTCGGCGACATCCTGGACTCGAACCTGCAAGACGCCGACCGGGTGAAGTCAGCGGCGGCGATCGACGCGCCGCCGGCGCTCGGGAAGTCCACGGTGGTGAACAACTTCGGTCGAGTGTTCCACCAGCAGCGGATCGCGGAGGCCGGGGAGTGGCTGGATCAGGACCGGGACGTGCGGCACCTGCCGGTGTGTCATGTGACGTTGACGGGCCGGCCGACGATCAAGGGTCTGCACATGATGATCCTCGGGTTCTACGCCCACCCCGCCACCGCCGGGATCCTGCACCGCTCGATGGCGGGTAGAGATCTTGCCCGGGCAGCCGCGGAGTGCATCGAACGCCACGACACGCGCCTGGTGATCGTTGATGATCTCCACTTCCTGCGGATGAATACCCGTGACGGGGTAGAGGTCGCGAACCAGTTGAAGTGGCTCTCGAATGAATACAACGCCACGTTCCTGTTCGCCGGTGTCGCCCTCCGCAAGCGGGGACTCGTCGGGGAGGGCCAGACCGGCGAAGGCGCAGCAATGGCGCAGACCTTCCGACGGTGGACAGTCCTCAGCCTGGAACCTTTCACCCTCGCCCACAAACGCGGCCGCGATGAATGGGACCGGCTGCTGTTCGGCATCGACCAGGCCCTCGTGCTGACCGACGGGAGAGACGGGATGCTCGTCGACCTCTCGCGGTACCTGTTCGCCCGCACGACCGGGAACATCGGGTCGCTGATGGACCTGATCCGCCGCGGCGCATCGCGCGCAATCCGCACCGGCAGGGAACGCATCGATCGGGAGCTGCTCGATGATATTCGCATCGACGAGGGCGCCGAGACGGAACGTCGTGAGCTGGAGGCGAAGCTGGAACGGCAGCTTCGAAGCCAGAGAGCGGGCCGCCGCCGAAAGACCCAGGGTGGCGAGGTGGCAGCCGCATGACCGGCAAGGCCGCGACGCGTTCCGACGAGGTGCGGGTGCTGCCGTTTCGGGTGCGGCCACTGCCGGATGAGCCGTTCGATTCCTGGCTGGAGAAGATGGCGGCCACCTATGGGGCGACGATGAACGAGATGGCATGCGCGCTCGGTCTCATCGAGCAGGAGAAGGGTTTGGCTGTATCGGCGACCGCGTGGATGGCGGACAAGTGGGCCACAACCCTCACCGAGGAGCAGGCTGCCCGGCTTGAGGCTTCCACGGGCATCCCTGCCGATCAGTTTCACGAGATGACGAGGATGCGCTTCGCCCGTCACGCGATCCGCTATACCCGGCAGGGTCGGATCAGCGCGCAATGCCCGGCTGCAGGGACCGCGGGACGATACTGCCCGGAATGCCTGGTCGATTCGGGTGGACGGTGGCGGATGTCGTGGCAGTTCCCGTTCGGGTTCGCCTGTGCCCGCCACCGCCGCCTTCTCGTGGATCGGTGCCAGACCTGTGATCTTCCTGCCCGACACCGCGCTCACCCGCTCGCACTTGTTCCCGTTCCCGGGCGTTGCCACAATCCCGTGCGGGGTCCGGGGAGGGGTCCGCAGGCCAACCTGGGGTGTGACACTTCTTGTAGACGGTCGTTACCAGGAAGGAACGACAGGCAGAG